>CADBMV010000064.1 GCA_902795865.1 uncultured Erysipelotrichaceae bacterium
CTTGTAACATCATCCATCCATACTTGATTATCCATATACCATTTAATAGTTTCTTTAATACCAGATTCAAAATTATATTTAGGTTTCCAACCTAATTCAGATTCAATCTTACTAGGATCAATCGCATATCTTAAATCATGGCCTTTTCTATCAGTTACATAAGTGATTAATGATTCGTCTTTTCCAAGTTCTTTTAAGATAGTCTTAACTACTTCAATATTTTTTCTTTCATTATGACCACCGATATTATAAACTTCACCATTCTTACCATTTCTCATAACTAAATCAATACCAGAACAATGATCATATACATGTAGCCAATCTCTTACATTTAATCCTTCACCATATACAGGTAATGATTTATTGTGTCTAGCATTATTTATCATTAAAGGTATTAGTTTTTCAGGAAATTGATATGGTCCATAATTATTTGAACATCTAGTTATAGTTGTGTTTAATCCAAAAGTTCTGTGATATGCATTTACAAGCAAGTCTGCGCTTGCTTTAGATGCAGAATATGGAGAGCTTGTATGAAGTGGTGTAGACTCTGTAAAGAATAAATCAGGTCTATCTAGTGGTAAATCACCATATACTTCATCAGTTGATACTTGATGATATCTTTTTACACCATATTTTAATGAAGCATCCATTAATACTTGTGTACCTAAGATATTAGTCTTTAAGAATACTTCAGGTTCTTCAATTGATCTATCAACATGAGATTCTGCTGCAAAATTAACAACTATATCAAACTTTTCATCTTCAAATAGCTTATTAATAGCTTCTCTATCTCTTATATCCATCTTTACAAACTTAAAGTTTTTATTATCTTTACAGCCATCTAAGTTTTTTAAGTTTCCTGCATAAGTTAATAAATCTAAAGCAACTATTTCATCATCATAGTTTTCTAATTCATAATAAACAAAATTACTTCCTATAAATCCTGCAGCGCCTGTAACTAAAATCTTCATAACAAAAACTCCTTCTATTAAGATATATTAATTCTACCAAATAAAAAGGGATATCTCTATCCCATATGTTTATCACTAGTCTACATAGAGTATGTATTTATCATAGTAGAAAGAATGCTCACCAGCCATATAATTAAATTCATCATGTCCATACTTTTCTACTAAAGTCTGCTCATTAGAGAATAAATTGGTTCCTAAACCTAGTCTATTGCCATTCCACTTTATTCCTAAAGATGCGACTGTAGTTGGATAAAAATCTGCAGTGTTAAACGTTCTATTTGAAGATGGAGTTAGACCTTCTGCAGGGTTTATAAATACATAATAAGCTTTTCTAAAATAATCTGCAGGCATTAATTTTGCCCAATCTGTATCCATACTAGGATGATCTCCTACTATTACAATAGTTGTATTCTCATAGAAATCTTGTTGCTTAATCCATTCAATGAATTCATATGTGTGTCTGCTTGAACAAGCATATACATTAGCAAGGTTCTCATCATAATCGTCTTTACAATATTCACACTTATAACCTGCTGCATGGTGCGAATCAACTGTAAGCATTGTGAAGTTAAATGGTTCATCTTTGCTTGAAAGTTCTAACAACTCTTCTTTTGCAAACTCAAATAATTTATGATCTTCATAACCCCACCATACATAATAATCTTCTGGGATTTTACCTTCTTGTTTTGCCCATAAATAATCATGTATTAAATAATTGCCATGTTGTGTAAAATAGTCTCTTCTTCCACCAAAAGAAGCATCAGAGCCTATTAATAACTCATTGGTATAACCTTCTTTTTCCAAGATTTCACCAATACTATAAGCACCTTTTAAAAACTTAGTCTCAGACATATATGAATTTCCATCAATTGGAATTAATAAGGCAATTCCACTAGTTTGCGCAATCATTGAAGATGCAGTCCAAGAAGCATTAGACATAATGTTATATCCTTTATTGTCATTAAAAGTAATGTTTTCTTCAGCTAGTTGATAAAGTTCTGGAACATAATTGTCAGGGAATGCTCCACCTTCATCAAAAGAATAATCAGCAATTTCTACAGATTCTAAAAAGATATATATTAGATTTCTTTTCTTCTCAGGAAATTCAAATTCTATTTGTCTAGGATCAACATATTCATCTTCATATAATGTTGTACTAGTATTTAAATCATGAATGTATTGTCTCAAACCCATTCTTTTAGAAAAATATAAAAAGCTTATTGCAGTAAATATGACACATATCAATATAATATTCTTTCTAATAAATAAATATGGTCTAAATTTATATTTATCAAAAAAACTAAATTCAAAATATGAATGCTTATTATATAAGACATATGTAACAAATATACTTGCGAATAATGGCATTAAAATACACTGTATTAAAATACCTTTCACAAATTCAGAACCTGTACCTTTTGCAGGAACTAAAACATGAAAGATAATCTGTCCTATAGGATTTTCATCAAAAACAAAATTACTAAAAGTATAAATTGTACTAGTAATTAAAGCAAAACCAAAAAACAATAATATGAATATTAAAAAAGCTTTACTTTTTTTCATCTTTTAATTCAACCTTCAGTTTTGTTTTTTTCTTAAATATAACAAACAAATATGTAGGAAGTATTGCGATTGCTAAAGCAAAAGCAAAATATTTAATATATGTCATAATATCTAATTCACTAAGATTTAATATAAACTCATTTCCTCTCATAGCTAATAAGAAGAATATAAAAACAAGATTATTTATTAAACAGAATATTCCATAATAAAAGAAATAAACTATAGATTTTTTAGAATCATCAAAATGATAATATATGAATACAGAAATTATACTAGGTATAAATAATATTAGAAATTCCATATCTAACTCCTTTTAATACCTGTAAATTATAACATAATTAGCATTATCAGTTAATTAGAGTATAATCAATTCTAATTCTTTGGAATTTGCATGGCCATCTTCCCCAAGTAGAACCAAAGGCATAGCCTACAATTAATTCTTCATCGTCTACTATATGGCCAATATTACTTTTAGAGATACCACAATTATGTGCATATCTTTCTATTTTAGTAGTTGTCCAATCTTTTTGTGTGAAATTTAAACCATCAGTAGAACTTAAAATAATGAGTTGTGAGGATGCATCCATTCTATATTTAATCGCAAAAGCAACAAATCTATCTTTGTCTTCTATGTATGCTACATCAAAAGAATCATTTGAATTTCTTTGATACACAACTCCTTTATCTTCCATAGTTAATGGCCAATTCTCACTTAAATCGGAAATCATTAACTTAGTAGATGCAACTTTTGCATCATCATATGTGTAATAAATATATAATTGCTCGTCTTTAACCACAAAACTGATTTCACCTATTCCCCATGCACTTTTATCTTCATTAAAGGCAATGATTGGCTCAGGATTACCACCCCATCCTTCACCATTCCATTTTTCAAAAGGACCATTAGGATTCTTACTTCTTGCAACAAAGGCAGAATTATAAGAACCATTTCCTGCATAATAATCAGTTGAGGTATAACCCATATAATAATAACCATTAAAGAATACTAATCCTGGATCACATACTGAACATTGATCTTTTGAACCAGCAGTAGGAGTTAAAACTACTTGTTGCTTACTCCAAGAATAACCATCATTAGAATGAGAATATGTTATATAGTCCCATTGGCTTGAGTTATTACCAGGAGAAGAAATCCAAGCATCATAAGAACCATCTTCATTTTTCATAATGGATGGTCCATATCTATAAGATGAACCATTATAAAAAAGATAACCATCATCTATGTTGATTATCTTATATGTTTCATTAGGTTCTTCATTTACTACTACAGGTTTTTTATCTGGTAGTAGATAATTTGTATATATTTGATCGACACCTATATTAAATAATTCATCTGCCCTTTGTTTATCATCAACAGAATGTGTTCCTACTTTAATTCCAAATCTATTAAATTGCTTAACAATATCTTCATTAACTAATTTTTCAGATATTGTCACATAACCCACACCACTTCTTGAACAAAAATTCGCAATATCTTCTATTTCAATTTCAGGTAGTTGATACATAGTATAAATAACAGATTTAAACTCATGTATGCTCATTAAATAATCCAACATTCTTTCTGAATAAATCTGTGGGATGATTCTATTTAATACTTCTGCATTAACTTGTTTTGCATAGTTAACTAGTTGTGAAAACTGCATTCTAACTTTATATTCATCAGAATATTTAGAATCAGTAATCACATACATGTCTTTATGCTCATTTAATAAATTAACTATATCTTTATAATCTAATGTTGTTAGACCATTACATATTTTAGATTCTTTAAAGTTTTTCAAACTATATTCAAATTCATCATCTTCAATCTTAGCTTGTTGTCTCCATAAATCTTCATCATGAGAAGCTATCATATAATAATCACTAGTTAAATCAAAGTCTACTTCAAATATTCTATGACCTTGTTCATAATTATGGTTAAATGCTTCTAATGAATTAGAATATGTATATTCATTTAATCCACCCATCGCATGAGCTACATATTTATTATCATTAACCCATGAATAATCAAAGTTATATTTTTTAGTATTTCTTTTATAATCGTAATCAACTAGTTCTTCTATGTTATCAATGTGTTCTCTTAAATAATGATATTTCTCTTTAGCAAAAGAAATAACCTTATATCCTAATAAGGCACTTATTAATAATGCGACTGCAATAACTACTACAATTGGTCTTAAAGTTCTGTTACCTATTTTCATATATAAAGTTTGCGTTACAATCTTTCAATTCGGGTGCGTTTTTATCTTTATCAGATAGTATTGGTTCCTCACCATTTAATAATTGCTTCCAATCTATATTAATAGTTGGATCATCATATCTAATACCACCCTCTGATTCTTTATTATACAGGTTATCACACTTATATTGAAATAATACTTCTTCACTTAGTGTTAAAAAACCATGTGCCATACCTCTTGGCATAAAAAACATTCTTTTATTATCTTCACTTAGTTCACATGTGACATACTCACCATACGTAGGTGAACCTTTTCTTATATCTACTACAATATCTAAAATTTTGCCCTTAATGCATCTAACTAATTTAGCTTGAGAATAAGGATCTTTTTGATAGTGTAATCCTCTAAAAGTATTTTTCTGTGTACTATATGAAAGATTGTCTTGTACAAATACATTTTCAATTCCTAATTCATGAAATTTTTCTTCATTATATGTTTCCATGAACCATCCTCTATTGTCTCCAAAACAATCAGATTCAATAATATATACACCCTCTATTTTTGTATCAATACGTTTCATTATTCTTTTCCTTCAGCTACAGCTTTTAAATGTTCTCCATATTGAGACTTTCCATATCTTTTGGCTGATTCTAATAATCTCTTTTTATTAATCCATTTTTGTTTAAAAGCAATCTCTTCTGGTGCAGATATTACGTAGTTTTGTCTTTTAGACATTATTTGTACAAAATTTGAAGCTTCAATTAAAGAATCCATAGTTCCTGTATCTAACCATGCATAACCTCTACCTAATAGTTGAACATCTAATTTCTTTTTCTTTAAATACATATCATTTAATGTAGTAATTTCAAGTTCACCTCTAGCACTAGGTTTAACATTGTTAGCCATTTTAGATACTCCAGATGGATAGAAGTATAAACCAGTTATACAATAATCAGATTTAGGATGTTTAGGTTTTTCTTCAACAGAAATAACTCTACCCTTTTTATCAAATTCAACAATTCCAAATCTTTCTGGATCATTCACATGATAGCCAAAGATAGTTGCTCTATTATTTTTCTCGGCATCTTCTTTAGCTTTTAGTAATAAATGAGAAAAACCTTCACCAAAGAAAATATTGTCTCCTAAAACCATAGCACAAGCATCTTTTCCAATAAATTTTTCACCTAATATAAAAGCTTGAGCTAAACCATCAGGAGAAGGTTGAACACAATATGACAACTTAACGCCAAACTGACTTCCATCACCTAGTAGTTCTTCAAATCTTGATGTATCTGTAGGTGTTGAAATAATTAAAATATCTTTAATGCCCGCAAGCATTAAAGTAGATAATGGATAATAAATCATTGGTTTATCATAAACAGGTAATAATTGTTTAGATGTAACCATTGTAAGTGGATAAAGTCTTGTGCCAGCTCCACCAGCTAAAATAATACCTTTCATAGTTATTCTCCTTCGCTAGTTGGAATATTATCTATACCAACATAATAGAAAATATGATAATCTCCTATATTATTAATTAAAGCATATCCATGATTATTCGCAACTTCTTCAGGATAAAATCTTCCATCATTTATTAAAAATTGATACCCATGAGAATGTGCATAATCAAAAAAATAATCATATTCTCCTGCAACCATTCTGTCATAAACTTCTTTAACTTCACCATCAAAATGCGAAATATGCCCCATAATGTTTCTGCCATACATCTGTTTTATTTTTCCAGAACACTGTCTTAAGTAAACATTTAATTGATAGTCGACAATTGCTTTTGGTTCTTCTTCAAGTTCAAGCATAACTTCTGCAACCTCTACTACTCCAGGAGGTAGTTTTTCTAGAGAAACAGTCTCAGTAAAACCTCCTGTTTCATATACTGTGGTTTTCCCATAGCTAATAATTGCGAAGCATGCAACAGCAAAAAGCAATATCCTTAATATATCGTTTTTCAATCTATTAGAAATACTAATAAATGTTGTCGCAAAAATAATATGTAATGAAAATACCCAAAATAATCTCCAATACATATATGTACGAATGTATACTTTGTCATATAAGATAGGATTTATTATAACTAGAGCTAAAGTTATTAAAGGAATAATATATTTTTTTCTTACTTCCTTTTCAAAAATCAACATATATACAACACAAATGATGGCCGGAATTAAAAACAGCTCATTGCCACGATGATAATACTTATTTATATGTTCTAGAATAATTTGAAACATATATTCCAAACGCTGAATGTATTCTTCGCTAAACATACTATCTTAACCCCATCAAATAAAAATACAATTTATACAAATAATAATTTGGAATAGTAAATAATAATATTAATAATGTATGCCATTTAAATTGTAATAAGCTATATATCACTGCAAAAACACCTATCATAATTGGCGCAATTACAATACCATTAGCACTCATAAAACACATTGCAAGATTAGTAACAAAAATAGGAATCGCATTATAGATACTATTCTTTTTATAATAATCAAACATGCTTATATACATTATTGGTATTCCTGCAGATGCTAGCACAGCTTTACCTTGCCATAAACGATATAAAAATTTCATGAACACAGTATTAATCAAACCATCACCACGATCATTACCATACATCGCCATCAACAATATTAAAACTAAAAAAGAGCCTTGCATTATTGCGTTTTCTTTCTTTAACATTCTTCCAGCTAATAGCCACCAAGCACACATTACATAAATATATAAAGCTAAATCCATAATGCTATGTGCCATCGTGACAACTTTTATTCCTGTAAATTTAGAAAGAGCAGCAATATAAACCCCCCAAGGAGAAACAACATCTTTATGATCTTCAGTCAAAATAAAATTAGGTATGTCTTCTCCCGTTGCAGGATTGTTTAAATACATCTTATCGTATTCAAGCATATCTACAGACACAACCACAAATCTAGAATCATCATCATTGACGTTTTGATATATGATAGTCAGTCTTAGAAAATACATGCAAAAAATTACTACACCAATAGTAAAAATAACTCTTAGATATTTTATGTCTTCTAAATCAGGAAAATCAAAATCAAAATCTTTTCTTATAATTCTTATAACTACTCCAATTAAAGAAAAAATTATAATAAACCAGAATAAAAAATAATAAACAAATGTAAATGATTTAAAATTCATGATTGCTGGAACACATATAACTTCCATGACAGCAAACAAAAAAGTTAAACCAAAAACATAGTATTCTGGAATACTTTTCTTTCTTTTTAATAATATAGAAAAACTATGTCCTACAAACAGTGGCATAATTAACAAAACAAAAATACTTTTTAAAACTTGTCCTTGCGTTAAAACGCTAAAAAGTTCTTTTACGCTCATAACAAAACAATTTTAACACATATACTATATTTTATTTATTAAGTTCTTAGTCGCATTATATAAACTATCAACACTAACTTCTTCAGCTATTTCAGCTAATTCATATTTTTCTTTTTTAATTCTACTAGCTGGGGCACCACATTCAAATACAACAATTGGTACATTTAATACCATTAATTCTTGTACAGTATAACTAAATGTTTCATTAGAATATGAAGGCATTATTACTAAATCTATTTTATTTTCAGTTAGTAAATATCCCAAATCATCTCTGTTGTATTTTCCTGTTATTTTATAGTCTAATTTATATTCATCATCAGCATAGCCAATAATAACACTTTTTACTTTGTATTCCTTCTTTAGTCTATCAATTAATTCAATATATAAATCAGCACCTTTTGTTTTACCAAAATGTCCTACAAAACAAACGTTTAAATAACCTTGTTTTCTTACTGGTCTTTGATATAAAGAATGATTCTCACTTAATAAACATTTATGTTCCTTAACAATGCACCTATTAGAAATATTAGGATATATATTTAAAACAATGTTTTTTGTGTATTCAGAGAAAAACATAAATTCATCTACAACATCGAATAGTTCTTTATATTTATCTCTCCATCTATCTACATCATTTCTATTAACTACTTTATATGGATTATTATTTAAGCACTTCTTACAAACTCCATTTTTATTAACTTCACATGGAAAACCAGTTTCATCTAATAAGAAATAACTAGGACAAATGCTTAAATAATCATGAAATGCATAATTGATCTTATACTTATCTTTATATTTGATTAAAAGATCAATTATATCTTCTGGTTCAGGATAGAAAGCTAAATTATTTATAAAAACTAGATCAAACTTTATTAATTCAAATAGTTTTTCTAATTCCTTACTATCATTAAACTTTAATACTAGATTGTTTAAATTAAGGTACCATTCTTTTTTATCTATTTTATATACCAATAAAACTACATCATAAGTATTGTTTAGTTCTTTTATTTTTTCTTTTCCATAATCAGAAGCACCTGATCTATTGTCTTCGTTAAGAATTAAATCTATAAATAATGCTTTATTATCTGTGTTTAGTAAATCATATATATCATCAAAAGATAATTCTTTATTATCTTTTATTTCTTCAACTTGTTTCTTTTCAATAACTGGAGTATATTCTTTTTTACCTAAAACCAATTTAACAAGTTTAATAAGATACTTTCCTATTAACCATAAGATATTAATAAAAATGTTTGTGATCCAGGATAAGGGATTGTTAGAACTTAAAAATCTTTTTAGGGCATCCCAAACTCTGTCATTTAATTTATATATAGGTGTCTTCTTATTCATAATTAAATTATATTATTTCCTTAAGTTTATTCTTATCGTTTATATTGTTTAGTACAATATATTTCATGTCTCTATTATTATATTTGTTTTTAAAATGAGTGATTAGTTCATCATTTTCACATATTAAAACATCACTATTATTATAGAAGTATTCTTCTAATTGATTAGTAATCATTGCTGTATATTTGTTTGCTTGCTTTTCATATTCTTCTGGAATTCTACCATGTGTATCCCATAATACAGTTACATCATCTAATTCAAATAGCTTAAGCATATCACTAGATATCTTTTCTCTCATGAATCTAATTACTGAATGTATTAAACAATGCTTAGCTTTACTGATAATATTTAATACTTCATTAGTTTGATTTATATCATAGCTGTTATAAACAATACTACAATGGTCTTCATCAATAAAATCAATTTGAAGTAATTCACAAAGTCTATCTTCACCACTTAAATAAATTTTGTATGAATCTTTTAATACTTCATCTAAAACATTAACTCTTTTAATATATTCACTATCATCTGTATTTGGTAAAGGAGAAATTATACAGATACATTTTTTATTATTTAGTAATTCATATAATCTATTTAAATTATTTAAATTTCTTTTCTTATCTGAATATTCTTTATATTTCTTTTCTAATTTATCTTTTAACCATTTAGGAAAACTAAGGCCTTGTTCTTTAACTTTACGATATACCCTTTTAAAAAAGATAATAGATTTCACAAAAGATAAATCAGGAATACTTGATTTATTCTTTGTTTCTTTATATCCATATGTAATCTTATTTAAATAATCATTAGCTATAATATCCAAAGAATATTTTTCTTTAGCTTCTTTTAGACAATTATTAGATATATTTCTTCTTAATTGTTCATCATCAATTAATCTTGAGATTGCTTCTACCCATGAATTTGTATCATTATTTACTAGTAATCCATTATATTCATCCTTAATTGCGAATGTATATGGTTTTAAATTAGAATAAATACCCGCAATACCAAATGATGCATATTCTATGTATTTATTAAAATATTTACACTCATGAAATTTACTATCAGGCATTGGTGCTAAACCTATATCCCAATTACATCTAGACATAAAAGCTGTATAAGCATCATATCCGTCTTGATATGGTAAATGAGTTAAACCTAGTTTATCCACAAAAGTTGGTTTTGCGCCCATAATTTCTATTTCAATACTGTTTCCATATTTTTCATAAATAGTAGTTATTGCATCTTCTAGTATTTCATTTAAATCTTGAGCTCTATCTATTGATCCTGCAAAACCAATCTTAATCTTTTCATTTTTTTCTTTTTTACTAATAGAATTTAATGATGCTTCATCTATTAAAAAACTATTCTTAAAATCTTTACCATATTTTTCTAATAAAACTGGTGAAGATGTTAAAAACGTATCACAATTAGACATTATTGTTTTTATATTATTTTGTGTTGAAGGTAATAAATAATATGGTGCACTACTTATATAACTAGGCACATTTAATATATCGTCATCTAAAACATAAACTAGATGCTTACCATTTCTTTTTGCTATCTTAGATACGTACGCATCAATATCGGAATCACTTCTTAAAAAAACAATGATATCTGCCCATTCAACATTCTTTTTATTCACAAAGTGCGATATCACAAATTGATAATTTAATTTACCTTGTTTCTCCAAATAATCAAGTTGAGAATGACCACACAAGATTACCGAAGGAATAAAAGTTGTAGAAATAATTAAGACGTTCATTGTTTACTTTCTAATTGTTTTTTACTATATTCTTCACATAATTCTTTAGCAGGACCAATCTTAACAACTTTTCCTCTTTCAAGCCATACTACTTCATCACACATTTCAGCTATTTTATCCAAATCGTGTGAAACAAATAATACTGTTGCTCCACCAGACATTAATTCTTGCATACGCTTATAACTTTTTTCTTTAAAATATGCATCACCAACCGATAGTATTTCATCAACAATTAATATTTCTGGTTGAACTACAGAAGCTATAGAAAAAGCTAGTCTAGCCATCATACCAGAAGAATAATTTCTTATTGGCATATCTATAAAATCACTGATTTCGGCAAAATCTACTATCTCTTGATATTTTGATTCTAAATATTCTTTTGAATAACCAAGTATTGCGCCATTTAAATAAATATTTTCTCTTCCAGTTAACTCTAAATCAAAACCAGCACCAAGTTCTAGCATTGGCACAATATTACCTCTAGTAATAATTTGGCCACTAGTAGGTTTTAAGATGCCAGATATGAGTTTTAAAGTAGTTGATTTACCAGCACCGTTTCTGCCAATTAAACCTAAGGTTTTTCCTTTTTCTAAATCGAAAGATATATTATCTAGTGCTAAAAACTCATTAAATTTTAATTTACCTGAAACTGCAGTAGTAAAAACTTCTTTTAAAGAGTTAATTGGTTCATCAGACATTCTAAACTTCATTGATACATTTTTTACTTCAATCATTTTTTCAGCCATAGATACTACCTCTTATAGATATAAAGTAAACTTATCTTGATGTTTCTTAAACACATAAGTTCCAATAAATAGCATTGCGAGTGCAAATATTAAACAATAGATATATGAAATAGGTTCAGGTGAAACACCATCTATTAAACACTTTCTTAAATTACCAATGAAATGATATAAAGGATTAAATCTAACTACAAATTTATACTTATCAGGAATAATTTCTGCAGGATAAAAGATTGGTGTAGCATATTGCCAAATCTGAACCATCACTCCCCATAAGAATTGTGTATCTCTAAAAAATACCATCAATGTTGCAAGAAGCATCCCTGCACCTAATGAGAAAGCTATTAAACATAACAAGAAATATAGAATCAACAATGTTGAAGCATGTAGCTTCAAACCCATTATTAAAGTGATTAATAATAGTGGTACAAGTGAAATAGCTAAATTCACAGATGAAGATATAGTTCTTGAAAGCGGGAATATATATCTAGGAATATAAACCTTATTTATTAGATTTGAATTACCTGATATAGAAGTTAAACACATATCAGTTGTTTCTTTAAAGAAATTAAAACAAATAACACCGCTTAATAAGTACACAGGATAATTTTGTGTATCTGCTTTAAAGAAAGTAGAGAAAACCAAAAACTGTACTATCATCGTAAGAAGCGGATTCAAGAAACTCCACAACAAGCCAAATACAGATCTCTTATATTTTGATTTAAAATCTCTAGTAACTAATTGACTAATTAAGAATTTATATTTATCTATAGCTAATAAAGCTCTAACCAAATAATCGTGTTTATTATGACAATAGTTTCTATATGATCTATATAAATATAAAGCAAATAGTAAACCAACACCTAACGCAAAATACCAATAGTATTGAGCAGCATATATCTCATCAACACCACTTACAGAAAAACATAGTGTTCCTTTCATGCCTCTACTATTAATGACAAGTATAGAATCATCTACATTCTTTCTCATCATAACTGCAACACCTTCATTAGGGTTACAATCAGATCTGATTTTTAATGTTAATAATCTATCTTTAACTTCTAAAGGTTTTTCAAAATTTATAAAAACACGATGCTGTTCTGGAATGTCTTTAACATTAAAACTCTTACTATAAAGAATACTATTTCCATCTAATAAATCTATATATACTGTTCCACTACCTTCACGATAAAACTTTGTAAAGACAATAGCCATTGATTGGATTCTATCAATTGATGGTCTAAAAAATTGCTTAACTTCAACACCTTTAACTATTTCATCAGTTACAGCATCAGCTTCAACCATCACTATATTGTTAATTGAATCTTTATATTTTAATTGATCACCTAGTAAAAAATAAAAAGATGCAGCTAATAGTACATATAGCGCCATAAAGATTAAATATATTTTTCTAATCTTTTCTTTATTCATATTTACTCAACTACAGAAAAACAAATAGATCCTTTCTGCTTTCTATTATTAAACCAATAATTTGTATCAACATTTTCACTAACCATCAAAGCTAAACCAGTATTTTCTCCATTTTCAGAATATATCTTTATAGTTAATTTAGCATCTTTAACATCTCTTAATATTCCATTTGGTTCAATAAAAACACGATGTTGATCTTCAACTTGTGTTACTGGAATGATAGTTCTTGCTAATGAATTGTTGCCATTTAGTAATTCTAATACTAGATTTACTCCCTCAACATATTGAAGTCTTGTAAAGACAATTCCAATATTATTTATTGTATCTGTTGTACAAATAAAATCCTGTCTAACACTAACTCCTTTAGAAATCATATCTGTGGCTTTAGTTGCATCTGGCATTGTTGTAACATCAATTTCTGTAATCACTTGCCCACCATTAGCAGGTGTTGAATTTCTTCCAAACATAAACCAAAATCCCAACAAGACAAATACAGCTGCTAAAACAACAATAAAAGTCAATAACTTCTTATTTCCCATAACTATTATATTTTATCATTATTAAATATTTTCTTAAATATAGCCCAAATAAACTAATACTCTAAAAAATAGATCATTGATTGTATTAGTTTTAAAACCATCATATTTTAATAGCTTCTTTTTTAAATTAGAATCACTTCTATAATTAGCTACAAGATTCAATAATTCTTTCTTGTCATCATCTATTTCGTCTTTATATACATTCAATAACGACTTAGCAGTATTGCTTCTATAATTCTTAATATTCCCATTAACAAATCTATTTACTCTTCCAGCAAATTCTTTAAACTTATTAGAAGTCATACCTATTTCATTAGAACCATGTTGACGATAGTACATATGAGAACTATTATCTAGTATCATCTTTCCAAACATACATATCACTTTATGTATTATTGCATCATGAATCAAAAAATATTCTTTATTTAAATCATATTTAACTATTTTCTTTCTTGCTTCATTATTAAACACAAATGTACAACCTGGAGCTGTATGATATATCAAAGAATGTGCAAAATCAGAATAATTATATAAACTTGATACATTAGAATCTATAGGATTTAAATCTTTATCAGTTAATGTGTATTTACTGCAATATAGTAATGGAATGTTGTTGTCTTCTTTTTCTAATGAACTTATTGCGGTAGATAATTTATCTTTAAACCACACATCATCTTGATCACACAACGCATAATAATCAGCTTGCTCACAATTATTTATTAATTCAAAGAATGATTTTGCAGGTCCTAAATTATTACCACAATAATATTTAATAAAATTATGTTCAGAAGCATATTCTTCTAAAATATTAACAGTGTCATCTTTAGATCCATCATCTCTTATATAAATTTGATCAGGAACTAATTCTTGATTTAATAAAGAATCTAATTGTGCTCTTAGATATTTCTCTCCATTATATGTAGACATTAAAACAATTAGTTTCATTTTAAAACCTCACTAATAATTTCATCACAATTCTTCATAAATACTTCTTTAGAGAAATTATTATTGTATAAATCATATATATTTGAATTATTATTTCTCATATTTATTATTTCACTACTATTTAATGTTGTGTTTTCATTAACATTAATACCAACTTTATAATCATTCACAAAATTCCAAGTGTCTGCTTTTATATTATTAATAATTGGTAAGCCGTATTTAAAATAATCGATACACTTCATAGTAAGGCCAATATATAAGCCATCTTTATACATATTAATTCCTGCATGACACTTACTCATTAATTCGCTTTTTTGTTTTTCTTCATTGACAACTCCATGATCTATTACATAACAAATTCTAGAAAGTTTTTCTATCATTTCTTTTTTCTTTTCACCGCTTCCTATAATATGTAAATCTGCAGGACTATCACATGTGGAAATGATTCTATATATGGCATCAATATCAATAATATTGTTTATAGATCCTAAATAGCATAAAGATAGTCTATTATTATCTATTTCATTATTATTGACTACTTTGATATTATCTTTTGACCAATATAGTGTCTTAATATTACCTTTATATTCTTTAGATAATATTTCCTGATACATATCACATTCAGTGGTTAAACAATCAGCACAATCTATATTATAAGTTCTGTAGTTTCTCCAAATACTAAGCGGTGGTATGTTCTTACTAAGTTTAATAGGTAAAGATTCAGGCCACATGTCTATTACATCAACAATAATCTTTACATTTTTATTCTCTTTTTTATATTTTTTAGCTTCCTTCAATAAAGAGTTTGCTGGTATCATTAACCAAATTAAATCAGGTTTTTGTTTTCTAATTAAATCAAAAGCATCTTTAGAAAACTGTATATGAGAATTAATTCTATCTAATGATAAATTTTTCATATATTCTTTTGTTTTGATAAGTGTGTAATTGTTTTTGTTTTCTTTTCTTTTGGTTTTATTCGCATGAGAAAAATCAGTGCTTATAACACTGACATCATAGTTTCTTTTTGTACATGTTTCATAAACAAAATTAACTCTTTGATCATTTGATTCGAAGCATGTAACGATTGTAACTTTCATAACTATATTTTACATTCGTAATTATTAATTAACAAACGTATAAGACAAGATATAAACTATTACTTCAAACATTAATAATATTTGTGCAAATATTAAATATTTATCAAACTTCTTTGGTAAAGATATTTTAGAATTATTAAATATTGCAAAGAAGTATGGAAGAAGTGGTGAGAAGTATCTTCCTTGAATACCTTCTATCATTTGCGAGTCAGTATTTGTCCATCCTACTAGCATTCCAAATAATGTCATTAATCCTGCACAAGCAGAAAGGAAGATGAATGATGCTTTTAAAGGAATAGATTCTACATAATCTTCTTTTCTAAATGAAGTAACAAATAGTAATAATGGTAATGCTTGAACTATTGGTAGAGGAAGTATTAAATTTAATGCACACATTGTTCTACCAATTGAACTATAGAACCATAATTTCAAAGAATATCTAATTGTATATATAAATAGATTAAGTGTTTCTAAAGGATGTTGTAAAACATACGTAAAAGTATATGGATCATTATTTGGAGTTGGCAAAGTATTGCTGATGATATTTGTTTCAGCACTTGCTACCCAACCAAGTTTTCTCCAAATATGAATTGCAATTCTATGATATATAGCATTATATATTTCTCTTATTCCCATCATATTTATTATCAAGAAGGCAAATATCTTATTTCTTCTTGAGCCAAATCTTTCACTTGGAACAAATATATATAACAGAGCAAATACACTATAAACTATCTTTGCAGGAGCAAGAATCCATGAGCCAATTGTCACTACTAACATTTCAGGAATTGTCACTCTTTCTTCAACGAATATCCATTTTAATAAATATGAGATAGTTATAAATGTTAAAGCAAATATAAAGCCATCATATGAATATGATGCTGCCTGTTGAATAAACATAGGCATACATGCAAGCATTCCAAATAATACTTTATGTATTGGAGTTTTCTTTATTGATAAATAGATACATAATGCGTAAAAACATAGTGCAGTAAATCTACCTAAATAAAACTCTAATAATACATTAAGACCTAATACTCTACCTATTGTTGCACCAATTGCTTGAGGAACATAACAAATTTTATACATGTTATATGGATCATGAATGTCAATTTGTGTTTTATTCACATCAGCTGGCCCAAATAATTCTTCTACAACTCTTCTATATGCATCTTGTGAATTTTTATAACCCATAAACGAATCATAACTAACATATGTTTCATCTACTGTAGTTGCATTAGAAAACATCATTTTGTTAGATACTAATAAAGTTCTGTGATAATGTCCCATTTCATCTGGAACAGATAACGGTGTAATAATAAACATAAATATCATTCCTAATACCATTACCATTACTACAAAGAAGTTTTCATATTTAGGTTCAAATAATAACAACCAAATAAATAAGAAACTTAATAATGAAATAACAAATACTAAAGTTGTATTAGAAAAGAATTCTAATTTATTATCATCCATTAAATATCTAATACATAATGCATTTTCATTAACTTTATTATTAATAGTTAGTTTTGCATTATTTAATTCACTATCGATTGTTAAATATACACCAACAGCTTTACCTTTAACACAATTAGAACTTAATGTAACTTTAATTGTTTGTGCACTTAATCTTTGATTTAATGCAACTGTATAAAAAGATCTATCTTGAATATTAGATACATTGATATCTTCATTAGCATAAATGGTGTTGTTATTTGCGCTACTTATAGTTATGTTTAAAGTTCCTGTATTTTTTCTAGCATAAGTAACTAAACAAACAGAAACTGCATTTGTACCATCTTTTACAAACATTGTTTGACTAATGGTAGTCTTATCATCAATTTCTACAGTTTCATCTTTATCAAAATTACCATATGATCTTTTACCTAATGTTGGATTATAGTTTATCAATGTTAAAACAACAGTCACAATCCACAATAAAGAAAATACTAATAATAGTATTTTGTTTTTCTTGAAGTTTGTTTTTGCTTTTTCTATTAATCTATTCATCCTTTTTGTCTTCTAATAGTTTCTTTAAAGATGCAATCTCATAATTTAAAATTGTTATTTCCTCATTATTCTTACTAATTCTAAGATACAAATAGAAAGTCAAAATATATAGTAAGAATATTGTAATTAAGAATACTGCATTAGATTGAGTTTGAATTCCTAAAATATTTGTTACCCACAACATAATAGATGGAAACAAAGAAATCACAACCATACCAATAGCCCATAATATCCAAATTATGGCATATCTGATATTCATCTGATTCTTAATGATATTCCATAATACAAATACAAGAACCAAAACTGAAACAACTAATAATAAAGTTTGTAAATTGTTCATAATTTCTCCTACCATTGCACAAATAGAATACTTAATATTTCTGCAACCATATATTTGACTGTTTTAAATGGACTAGCAAAATAACTAACTCCACCTTGTCTTTCTAACATTTCAACTTGCACTTCTTTAACTTTATAGCCTTTTTTTAAAATGTGACATAACGCATCAGGCTCAGCATAGTAGTTCATTCCTTTAGAAAACTCTTCAATTACTTTTCTTCCTAATGCTCTCATGCCACTAGTTGGATCATAAACTGTTTTACCTGTTTTTAGCTTAATAAGTCCACATATTAATCTAGAACCTATCATCCTTAAACTAAAAGGCTTTTTATCAGTTACAAATCTACTACCAACCACATAATCATAGCCCTTTTCTATTTCTTCAACAAGCAAATTCACCTTATCAACAGGATGTTGGCCATCACCATCAACATTGATAATACAATCATAGTCATTGTCATATCCATACATAAAACCAATTCTAGTAACTCCAGCTAGTCCAACATTAACACTTAAATCTAAATGATTGTATTTATTCTTTTTTAAAATATTAGCAGTGTTATCACTACTACAATCATTAATAACAAGATAGTCATATCCATATGACTTTATCTTTTCAACAACTTTTTCAATGTTTTCTTCTTCATTAAAAGCTGGAATAATCACTAGTGATTTCATCCATATAATTGTAACATGTATAAAAATATTTGTTTATTAAATAAAAATAGAATGTTATTATATGTTTTGTAATGAACAACACTATTACAAAACAAAGAAATTCTGCAGTTGAACTATTAAAAATAATAGGAATGTTTCTAATTGTTTTATCACATGTTGCACATACTCTTGGACATACTCCAGATTATCTATCAGAGTATAACAATGTCGTCTATAACCTAAGTCTAGCTACTGCTGATTTTAAAGCAGTAATATTAAGGATTTTTCTATATTTTGGCAATCTAGGTAATGCAATTTTCTTTGTTTGTTCATCATGGTTTTTATGTGAATTGAACAAAGCAAAAAAAGAAAAAGTTGCTCAGATCATAGTTGATGCCTGGTTAATTTCAATGATAATAGTTTCATGTTATCTATTATCACCTGAAAAAATATCTACTGTTTTAATAATTAAATCTTTTTTTCCAACTATATTTCAAAATAATTGGTATATATCTTGTTATATATTGTTTTATTTAGTAGTACCTTTTTTAAACCAAATACTAGATAGTTTAGAAAGAAAAAGATATTTAAAAATCAATATTGTTTTATTAGGAATCTATTTCATAATTGGTTTTGTTTTACCAGATTCTTTCCAAGCAAATAATCTTATTGAATTTTTTGTAATTCATACATATATCTTTTATATGAAAAAATATATGAGGAATCTTTTCAAACATAGAAAAACAAATCTTTTTATCTTATTAACTTCTCTATTAATTCTTCTAACAATTATAATCTCTTTAAATTATATTGGATTACATATGCCTATGATTCAAGATAAAATGATGAAATTTTCAAATATGCAAAACCCATTTATTATCTTAATCGCTTTTTCATCATTGATGATTGCTTTAAATAATGAGTTCTATAATTCTTTTATTAATAAGATATCTAGTTTATCTTTGTTAATATATATACTTCATGAAAACATTATCTTTAGTGCGTATACTAGACTTCGTATTGAAGCATATTTAGTTAAAAGTTATGGTAAAGAAAACATTCTATTAATTGTGTTATTGTTTGCGATAGTGTTGTTTGTTGTATCTGCTTTAATATCATATATTTATCAAAATACAATTCAAAAACTTACAAAAAAAGCATCAAGCTTTTTACTTGATCGCTTTATTTTTATCACAAACTCTTTTGTTGAATTCTTAATTAAATTTGCAAAAAGATTTAATTAAATAAATTTTTTAGTACTTTTAATAGCTCTTCATTTTTTATTTCAGAATCTTTTTTATTAATTCCTACTGTAGAAATATAAACCTTTAATTTAGGTTCTGTACCACTAGGTCTTATAATAACCGAACTATTATCAGATAAGTAATAATGTAATACATCAGATTTAGGTAAGTTATCCACTTCATTTAAGTAATCTAATTGTTTTACTATTTTATTGTTATTTATTTGTTTAATTGGATTATCTCTTAATTCTTTCATGATTCTTTGCATCTTATTAAAACCTTCAACGCCTTCAAATTCATAAGAATGTAAAGTGTTTTGATAATATCCATATTCTTCATATAGTTTGTTTAATTTATCAATTAAGGAAATATCATGTGTCTTATAATATGCATACATTTCACACACTAAACATGCACCATTAACACCATCTTTATCTCTTACATAAGTTCCTGACAAATAACCATCAGATTCTTCAAAACTAAAGATAAAATCCTCTAGTCTATCTTCTTTTTCTAATAATCCTATTTGTTCGCCAATATATTTATATCCAGTTAGTACGTTAATTGTTTTAACATTGTACTTATCTGCAATTCTTTTAGCCATATTGGTAGATACAATAGTTTTAATTAGAATTGGATTATTAGGTAATTTTTTGTGTTTAGTTTTTCTTTCTAGAATATAATTAAACAACAAAACACCAACTTGATTACCATTTAAAATTATAAAATCATTATCATCTTTTACAGCTACACCCACTCTATCACAATCTGGATCAGTCGCAATCAATATATCCGCATTATTATCTTTTGCAGTTTCTATGCCTAAAGACATTGCCTCTAATATTTCTGGATTGGGATATGGACAAGTAGGAAAATTGCCATCAGGATCTTCTTGTTTTTTAACAGTAATAATATTTTTATAATTTAATTCTTTTAAAACTCTTGTAACTGGTTTAAAACCGGTTCCATTTAATGGAGTGTATATGATTTTAATGTCTTTATTTATGTTTTCTTCATATAGAAATGATTGTTTTTTTACTTCTTCAATGTAAGAATCATAAACTTCATTATCTATATATTTTATTAATTCTTTATTTGAATCATTTATATCTACATTAAATTCATTTATTTCATCAATTTCTTTTAATATTTGTTTTGAAGCTTCTGTAGTGATTTGACAACCATCTTCTCCATATACTTTATAACCATTATATTTAGCTGGATTATGACTAGCTGTAATCATCACTCCTGCACTACATTTTAAATATCTTGTTGCATATGAAAGCATAGGCACAGGAAAAGCTTGTGAGTATAAATAAACTTTAATTCCATTGTTTGAAAAAACACATGATGCAATTTTAGAAAACAAATCAGAATTGGTTCTAGTGTCATACCCTATTGCAACACTAGGGTTATCGTAATGTTTATTAATATAATTAGCTAATCCTTGAGAAGCTTTAGCTACTACGTAAATATTCATTCTATTTGTGCCAGCGCCTAAAACTCCTCTCAAGCCACCTGTACCAAAAGACAAGTTTTTATAAAAAGCATCTTCAATATCTTTATTATTCATAGAAGAAAGCTCTTCTAATAGAACTTCATCTTTAACGTTTTGTTTCCATAAATCATATTTCTCTAAACTATTCATAATCAAATCTTTCAATATCTTCTTCATCTAATACCTCACCAATTTGAGTTTCTATGATATGAAGATCTTTGATTGCGCTAACTTTATATTTTGTTTCTTTCTTAATACTTACAACATCACCAACTTTAATTGTTTTTGTTTGATCATTTAGTATTAATTCACCTTCTCCTTCGATTATTGTCCATACTACATCTTTATGATGATGTAATTGTAAAGAGATGGATTTGTCTTTTTCAATAGTGAGATGTTTTGTGAGTGTCTTAATACCACTATGTTCAGATGTTTCTAATACTCTATATTCACCCCATCTTCTTTTTTCGTATAATGGTCTATCATTTAAGTTTTCTACATAAGGTTTTAAATAAGAACTCTTATTTTTGTCTGAAACTAATACCCCTTCTGCACTTGACACTATCACAGCATCTTTCATCCCAAGCACTACAACTGGTCTATCAGTTACATTTATTACAGATACATTTTCATTTCCTTCACCAGTTATTACATTGCCATGACTATCAGGCATTTCTTCTGTCAAAGTATTCCATGTACCTAAGTCTTTCCATTCGCCTTTATACGGAACGACACCTATTGAACTTGCTTTTTCTACAACTTCATAATCAAAACTATTTTTATTTAATTCAGAAAATCTATCACATAGCTCCTCAAACGAATTAATACTAATATTCTTATATAGAATATTCATTATATATTTCAATTTAAAACCAAAAACACTTGCATTCCAATAAGCACCTTCTTTTAATAATTTTTGTGCAGTCTCTAAATCAGGTTTTTCTTGGAACTTAATGACTCTTTTTACTTCATCGTCTGTTTTATCGCAAATAATATAACCATATTTTTCAGATGGGTATGTTGGTTCTATGCCCATTAATACAATTTCATAATTACTTTCATTAATTGCTTTATCTATTTTGTGTAAGTTTTCGAAATATATGTTTTCAACATATGGATCTACAGGAATAAAAATAACTGATTCATCATCTGAAACTTTTTTTATGTATTTTAAATACGCACTAGCTAATAGTATTGCAGGAAAAGTATTTCTTCTTTCTGGTTCGATTACTAAATCAATCTCATCACCAAGTTGAGATTTAATTGCTTCTGTTTGTGATTTACTTGTTGCAATTAAAACATTATCACCAATTCCTGTTTCTTTTAATTGTCTAAAGACTCTTTGAACCATTGATTCTTTTTCGCCTTTCTCATTAACTAAAAGTTTCAAAAATTGTTTTGACATTGTTTCATTTGATAAAGGCCAAAGTCTTGTGCCTGATCCACCTGATAATAATACAATATTCATACTATCTCTCCGCTCTCATAGGGTTATTTAAGAAATCTTCATAAGCTAGTTTTATACCATCTTTTAATTCTGTTTTATATGTCCAACCTAATGAAGTTGCTTTTGATACATCTAGTAGTTTTCTAGGAGTTCCGTTTGGTTTAGAAGTATCCCATTTGATTTCTCCTTTATAACCTATAACTTCAGCTACTAATTCAGTTAATTGCTTAATAGTTAATTCTTTACCTGTTCCTGCATTAACTGTTTCATTGCCTGAATAATTATTCATTAAAAAGACACATAATTCAGCTAAATCATCAACATATAAAAATTCTCTTAAAGGTGAACCATCACCCCAACAAGTTACACTTTCTAAATTATTCTCTTTTGCTTCATGAAATCTTCTTATTAAAGCTGGTAAGACATGAGAGTGTTCTGGATGATAGTTATCATTAGGGCCATACAAATTAGTAGGCATTACAGATATATAATCTGTTCCATATTGTCTATTTAAATATTCGCAATACTTTAAACCACTTATTTTAGCTAAAGCATAAGCTTCATTTGTTTCTTCTAATGATCCTGTAAGTAAATACTCTTCTTTTAAAGGTTGAGGTGCTAACTTAGGATAGATGCAACTAGATCCTAAAAACTCTAATTTCTTACAACCATTTTTCCAAGCTGCATTAATCACATTCATTTCTAGAATCATATTTTCATACATAAAATCTGCTAAGTGATTATTATTTGCAATAATACCACCAACTTTAGCTGCAGCTAAAAATACATATTCAGGTTTTTCTTCTTCGAAGAATTTTTCAACTTCTTCTTGTCTAGTTAAATCTAGCTCAGAATGTGTTCTAATAATTATATTTGTATAACCTTGTTTATTTAGTTGTCTTAATATTGCTGAACCAACCATACCTCTGTGTCCTGCAACATAAATCTTACTGTCTTTATTCATTTACTTATTAACTCCTTTTTCTAGATATTCAGCTAAATTTCTAATGATTTGTTCATCACTTCTTTCAACTGCTACTTTTTTCATATCGCTTTCAACCATGAGTTTTACTAACTCTTCGAATGATGTTTTTGTTGGATTCCAACCCAACTTTTCTTTAGCTTTACTAGGATCTCCTAATAAATTAACTACATCAGTTGGTCGATAGAAATCCTTTGATACTTCCACAATTATTTTTCCAGTTTTCTTATCATATCCTTTTTCATCAATTCCTTCACCTTTAAATACAAGTTCTATACCAGCATATTTAAAAGCTAGTTCACAAAACTCTCTAACACTATGTTGTTTACCTGTAGCTATTACATAATCATCTGGTTCTTCTTGCTGAAGAATTAACCACATACATTCAACATAATCTTTTGCATAACCCCAATCTCTTAAAGAATCCATATTCCCTAAATAGAGTTTTTCTTGTTTTCCTTGAGCAATTCTAGAAGCTGCTAGGGTAATCTTTCTAGTTACAAAAGTTTCTCCTCTTCTTTCTGATTCGTGATTAAATAAAATTCCATTTGCAGCAAACATACCATAAGCATCTCTATATTCTTTAATAATCCAATATGCATATTGTTTAGCTACAGCATAAGGAGAGTATGGATGAAATGGTGTGGTTTCCGATTGAGGAACTTCTTTAACCTTTCCATATAATTCAGATGTTGAAGCTTGATATATTCTACATGTTTTTTCTAATCCGCATATTCTTACAGCTTCTAATATTCTCAAAACTCCAATCGCATCAATATCAGCTGTTGATTCTGGCACATCAAAACTTACTTGCACATGTGATTGTGCTGCAAGATTATATATCTCATCAGGTCTAACACTATTAATAACTTTAACTAAACCAATAGAGTCAGCCAAATCTCCATAATGAAGATGGAAATTATCTTTGTTTTCTAAATGAACGATTCTTTCTCTAAAATCCACAGAACTTCTTCTAATAATTCCATGTACTTCATAACCTTTTTCTAATAAAAACTCACTTAAATATGATCCATCTTGTCCTGTAATACCAGTAATTAATGCTTTTTTCATAATATTTACCTCATTTCTATTCAATATTAATCCTATTTTTACTTATTTTTAATAGACATAATTGACTTTTTATAGCATAATATTGACATGACACAAATAGTAGAAAGTAAAAGAACACAATACACTGCAAGTAGTTTTGGGAAGAATTCTTTAATTTATCTTCAAGAAGTAGGCTTTTCTAAAGCCTTGAAGCAACATATCTCTTCAAGAGACTATATGGCATCATATTTATTTTTTATTGTTCTAGAAGGCTCAGGAAGCCTTACATACAATAACGAAATAATAAAGCTTAAACAAAACGATTGTGTATTTATAGATTGTCACAAACCATATAAACACTCTTCTGATAATTGGAATATAGCTTTTATACACTTTTATGGAGGCAATATAAAAGATATATACAATAAATATCTTGATAGAAATGGTAAGAATGTTTTTAATACAAAATCTTCTATAGAATACAATCAATTAATAAATGATATCTTTCTTATTGCTCAATCAAATGATTATATAAAGGATATGACTATCTACAACAAACTAATAAATATCTTACATATGATTATGTCTGAAACTATATATCCAGAAGATAATAAAAGAAATAATAAGTATGATTTAAATGAAATAAAAAAATATCTTGATGATAATTACACTCAAGATATTTCCTTAGACTTATTATCAAACAAATTCTATATAAACAAATATTACTTAACTAGAGCATTTAAAGATAATTATGGTCAAACTATAAATAATTATTTAGTATCTAAAAAAATAACCAAAGCAAAAGAACTATTAAGATTCTCAGATTTAGATATCAATCAAATTGGAATTAATTGCGGAATTAAAGATCCTAATTACTTTTCTAGATTATTTAAAAAAGTGGAAGGTATTACTCCTAAAGAATATGCAAGACTATGGAAATAAACTATAATAAACAATATGAAGATAAGTATAATTACAGTTTGTTTTAACTCTGAAAAAACAATTGAAGATACTATTAAATCAGTATTAAATCAAACATATGATAATTTTGAATATCTTATAATTGATGGTCTTTCAAAAGACAACACTTTAAATATCATCAATAAATACACTAATGATCCTAGAATAAAACTTATATCTGAAAAAGATAAAGGTTTATATGATGCGATGAACAAAGGTATTAAAAATGCAAGTGGAGATATAATCGCAACTATTAACTCAGATGATGTTTTATATGACAACAATGTATTTCAAACAGTAATAGATAATTATGATAATGATACAGATATTTTATATGCAGATATATTATATTGTGATGATAACTTAGATAAAACTATTAGAAATTATATATCTGGTGATAATAATTCAGATTATTGGTGTCCTGCTCATCCAAGTATGTATGTTAGAAAAGAAGTTTTTGATGAATTAGGTTTATATAACATCAACTATAGAATAAGTGCTGATTATGATTTTATGGTTAGATGCAATAAAAACAAAAAGAATTTTAAATATATTCATCAATATTTTGTAAAGATGAGATATGGTGGAGCATCAAATGGATTAAAAGGATATTTAAACAATTTTAAAGAGAGTTACACAGTCCTAAAAACAAACAATGTTTCTTTACCTTTTATAAAAACAGTATTAAGATCTTTACATACTATTAAACAATTAATTCTTAAATAATTTATTCACCAATAAATCAGACAGTACTGCTGTAAACATGGTTAACAGCAGTATTATTATGAATGTTACATAATTATTAATTATTAAACCATTGTGTACAAAATAATTCATAAATATCATATGAAAGACAAACATACCATATGAGTAATCTTTTTTAATTTTTATAAAACTAAACTTATATGCAAAAGCAAACCAAAATATCAAATTAGCTATTACATAAAAAGGCTGAGAAGTATTAGATGTATATGGAATTACATAATTAAATATTGAACTATTTATACAATACAAAACATATACAGCTAATACTATATAAAAATATTTTGTAAGATAATAAACTAGTTTATCAAAATACTTATAAAATACTATTCCCATATAAAACATATAAGTGTATGGCAATATAGTTTGCCATATTAATTTATAAACTATTTCTGGACAATATATTTCTGTAAAAGAAATTAAAGAATTTAATAATACTCCACATATTATTAAGACTATATCTAACCACACTGGTAATTCCTTTATTTTTTTATGTAAGAAATAAATAATCACATAAAACTGTATAGTTACAATGATTGTCCATAAAGCACCATTAGGAGTTCCATTACCATAGAATCTTAATAAATCTGGAGTCCAAAACTGGAAAAATGTAGATTGGCCAAATAACCAAATATAATACCAAATACTTTTAAAGACATTAGGATATTGTATTCCTATAACTAAACCACATAATATTACTGATATCCATAATTCTGGATAGATTCTTTTAAATCTTCTTTTTATGTAATCAATAAAGCCTATCTCTTTTTTATCTAAGGAATACATTGCTAAAAAAGCACTAATAAAAAAGAAAACAGGAACACAAGTAAATTTATTAAAGAAAAAATCATTTATTCCTAAATCTCTTCTTCCATGCCAAAAAATAACAGTTAAAGCCATAATATATCTTACTAATGTAAAACAGTTATCCTTAATATCTTTTCTCATTACTTAATAATTCTAACATATTAATGATGATATAATTTGATTATGAAAATAGTAAATTTAGCACTAGGTAATACCTATAATGAAGGTTGGGGTTATCAAGAAAACTTATTAACTAAATGGCAAAAACTAAATGGTCATGATGTTACAATAATCACTTCAAGAATGGTAAACAATAAAAATGATGATGGATATCATTTAACTGATGCTTGTGAATATACAAATGACTTAGGTATTAAAGTAATAAGATTAGATTATCCTATAAACAACTGGGCAATTAGAACTTTAAGAGTTTTTAAAAATTTATATAATACACTACAAGAAGTAGATCCTGATTTCATATTTATACATAATGGGCAATTTTTAGATTCTTTAAAAGTATGTAAATATTTAAAAAAACATCCTAAGTGTAAAGCTGCTTGTGATAATCATGCAGATGAAACAAATTCAGCTAAATCATTTTTTCCAAAAGTATTACACTATACTATTTGGAGATATTGCATGCAACAACTAAACAAATATGTAAACAAGTTTTATGGAGTTTTACCAATTAGATGTGACTTCTTAAAAAAATACTACAAATTACCTGACAATAAAGTTGACTTGTTAGTTATGGGAGTTGATGATGAATTAATTGATAAAGCTAATAAAGATTCTATTGAATTCAAAAAAATACACAATATTACATCTAACACACTAAATATTATTACTGGTGGCAAAATAGATAATTATAAAACTGAAACATTAAATTTAATGGAAGCAGTAAAAGATAATAAAGACATTAGACTATTTATCTTTGGTTCTATTGGTGATGATATAAAAATGAGATTTAATAATCTACTATCAGATAATATGACTTATTTAGGATGGCTATCACAAGAAGAAACATACGCAGCATTAAAGGCATGTGATATCGCAATCTTCCCAGGAAGGCATTCAGTTATTTGGGAACAATGTGTAGGTCTTGGTGTTCCTATTGTTGTAAGAAGTTGGCCGGGTACAAAACATGTTGATATTGGCGGAAATTGCATATTCTTAGAAAATGGATCACTTCAAGAAATAAAACAAATTATAAACAAACTACTAGATAAAGAATATTTAAAACAATTAACTACTAACGCTAACTCAAACAATAAAACACAATTCTCATATAAGAACATTGCAGAAAAAAGTATTCAATAATGAATGCTTCTCTTTCTGAATAATTATTGCAAGATCAATACTAGTCTATTTAAATACTTCATATAAACAATAGTTCTCGTGTTCTATTGTATCAATGTCTTGATTTGAATAGACTAGTTTCATGTCGTCTCCAGTTAATTCTTGTTTACTCAAGTAATAGACATTTTTACCTTCAAAATACTTATGAGCAATCTCAACTATTTCACTGCCAACATGTTCATAATATGGTTGTCTCCACTTATGATAAGTGAATTCGATCTCATTATTCATGTCATAGAAGAAAATATCATCTCTTTTTGATTCTACTATTGAATACACTAAAGGATTTCTATCGCTATATGGAAGAAGAATAACACTATTTTCTTCTATGTTATTGATTATATATTCACCCGTCATTTTTCCACATGAGTACACTCTATTAACATCATCAAACATGTTTGCTATGTTTGTAGGAATTGTAAGTGCACAATAAAGAATCACCATTATTTTAGATAATTGCTTTATCTTTAGGTTTTCTATGTATTGTAACAACCATGAACTAGAGATAAATACCATACATAAGATTGACGACATTTGATGATGGGAACCATGTACAAATGAAGTTATTAAATAATATCCTCCAAAACCACAAAAGCCCGCAAACAACAAACCTAAGTAATTATTATAATTCTTATCTTTTAAACAAATTATTATTTGATAAATAAACAACGATATAAAAACAATAAATAGAATATATGAAACAACAGCATTACTAATACCAAACGAACTTAAACCAATTCTTTCTATGCCACCAATTAATAATTGCCAGAAATTTGAAAATACTACTTTTGAATCAAAAGCTGAATATGGTTCATACGAACCAATAGGTATTAACTCTACAATTAAAAACAGCAAACTGAATAGTGGTAATAACAAGTATTTATTATATTCTTTCAATTTTTTATTAATTAATAATGAATAAACAAATTCTAAACTTAATCCTATCGCAAAGCCAGAGTATTTAATGTGTGTTTGAAACAATAATGACAACAACACAACATACAATAAAGGTTTATCGTATCTCTTCTTATATGTTGTACATATTAGAATTAGAATCAATATAGGTAAGCAATATAGTCTAAATATTATTGGATTGAAGTATAAAAAAGAAGTGCTCAATAACACAATGATATTTATTAATAAATGAAATGGCGAATATAAAACAAATAAGAATACACATAAACTCATTACTAATAAACTGATATAGTTTACATAATAAAAAGACAATCCTAATTTCGCAAAAGGCATTATAAAGACGAACCATAAAAAAGGATGTCCTTCAGTTCTTAATAATTTAAATATTTCTATAAGATTTAAATTTTTTGCGATTACCCAAGCTTGAGCTTCATCTCTCCAAGGTTCATGTTTACCCAAAACAAATAGATGTACTAAAAAATATATAGCTGTAATTATAATAGCTATATATTTTTGTTTCTTATCAGTTTTGAATAAACTTTTACTCATTTTATATTTGTTTCTTTAATTGTATATAAAGGTCTATCCTTAACTTCAGTAACTATTAACGAAATATATAATGACATAATTCCAAGCATTAATGATATTGCGCCTGTCGCAAGACCTGCAGGAATAAATGACATTAAATATGATCCAACATTATTCTGATTAATTGAAACAATTAATCCTACTACAAATAAAATTAAGAATAATACAGTCATAAATATACCAAAGAACAATACAAATGTAAGTGGGAAAGATGAATAATTCATTATTCCACCTATTGCATACTTAATCATTCTTGCATATGGGAATTTAGTTTGACCTGCTACTCTTTCAACGTTTTCATATTCAATCCATTTTTTATTAAATCCAACATCAACAATAATTCCCTTATTAAATAGTTTATGTTCTTTATCTTGCAATATTGCCTCAACTACTTGTCTAGTCATTAAAGCATATTCTCTTTGACCATTAACCATTTTTATAGTAGAAATCTTGGCAGTTAAACTATAAAAAGCATTTATACAAAATTGATGGAATTTAGAATAACCATGTCTAGACATCGCTTTAGCTTGAGCAATATCATAACCTTCGTTATTTAAAGCATTATACATATCAATTAATAACTCTGGTGGATCTTGTAGATCAATATCCATCTGTGTAACATAATCTCCACTTGATAATTTAAAACCAGCCATAGCACAAGCTTCTCTACCAAAGTTTCTAGCCATAGATATGTATTTAACTCTTTTATCTTTTGAAGCAAAATCTTTAATAATACTCAAAGAACTATCTTTAGAAGCATCATCAATAAAAATCAATTCAAAATCAGCATAGTCCATTTTTTCCATCAAATCTTTCATTGCTGAATAATATTGAGGTAAAACTACTTCTTCATTAAAACATTGAGCTATTATACTTATTCTCTTTTTAGGCATATTATTTCCTCAAGTGATCAATATTACACATTGTTTTATATAGAACAGACATCATTAAATGATCAAACACCATATGAATGTCTTCTGTTACTTGCATAGAATTAACTGGTACATGTAAACAATAATCTGATAATTGTTTTAATTTGCCACCATCATATCCAGTTAAACCTACAATAGTATTGCCTTTTTCTTTAGCATATTCTACAGCTTTAATAACATTTTTAGAATTACCACTACCTGATAACGCCAATACTACATCACCATCTTTAAGATGTCCTTTTAATTGAAATATAAAAATATCTTCATAACTAATATCATTAGCTATTGCCATCATAGTTGAAACATTATCATTTAAACAAATAAAGTTAAATTTCTTTTCTAAATGTTCAGATAAACCTTTATTAAAATCATTAACCATATGTGAAGCAGTAGAAGCACTTCCACCATTACCAAATACATAAACAGTATTACCATTTTCTTGAGTATTGACTAATATATTTAAAACTTTACTTATTTCTTCTACATCAAGTAAATCTAAAACACTTTTTTCTAATTCTATATAATCTTTTACTGCTTGAGTATAATCAGTCATTATTTTCTCCTGTTATAAGCTTTACAGCTTCTAGTAAATTATCGCATATATAATCTGGTTTTGCATCATATTTATTATCACTACCAGCTACGCCAGTTTTAACTAATATTGTCTTAGTATTAGCGTTTTTTCCTGTTTGAATATCCACAGTTGAATCACCTATAAACCATGATTTATTTAAATCTATGTTATATTTATCAACACATCTTTCAATTAATTCAATTCCTGGTTTTCTACAGTTACATTTAATCTTGTATAGTTTATTTTCTTCAGGATATCCTGAATCTGGATGATGTGGGCAAAACAATACATCATCTAAATAGACTCCTTGTTTACCCAATAATGTTTCCATCTTATTATGTATATTTTCTACATCTTCTATTTCACACATCCCTCTAGCAACAACCGGTTGATTTGTAATGACGATAGCTAAATAACCTGAATCATTAATTCTTTTTATTGCTTCAATTGCACTATCTTCAAGCTCAAATTGATCTGTGCTATATATTAAACCATTTTCTTTATTAATAGTTCCATCTCTATCTAAAAAGATGGCTTTTTGTTTATTCTTTAAACATCTAGAAGCAATTAAACCATTACTTAATTCTTTTGTTGCTACTTCAATTCTTTCAATAGTTCCTACATCTTTAATATATTCACTAGACCTATATACATAAACATCATTATTGTCCTTAATAACTGCTGGTATTAAATCTTTTTCTAAATCTGTTTTAGTATCCTTTAAAACATATTCACAAACTTTACTATTAACTATATAAAAACCTGCATTTACTAGATTCTTATAATAGTAATCTCTGATATTATTTTTAGAATCCATCTTTATTAATTTATTATTTCTATCAGTAATTAATAAATCAGAATCGAAAGGATGTGTATTAGGATGGCCAAATAAAGTTAATACAGAATTATTATCCTGATGATATTTATACATTCTATCAATATCAATATCAAATAATACATCACCAAACACTAATAAAAAATCTTCATTATTTAAATATTGTTTCAATAAATATAAAGAACCTGCAGAACCTAAAGGTTTATCTTCTTCAATATACTTAATATCTACATTAAATTCCTTACCATCTTTAAAATATTCAATAATCTTTTCTTTTAAATGACCTACAACTAAAATAATCTCATTTATACCATTTTCTTTTAATCTTTCAATTTGCCATTCAAGAATTGGTTTGTCTAAAACTTCTACCATTGGTTTTGGTATTTCGTTGTTTGTTAAAGATAAAAGACGAGTGCCTTTTCCACCCGCCATTATTACTGCTTTCATTAAATTACACTCTCTACAGTTTTTTCTACTGCCTCATCAGAAGACATACTCGCATGCCAACCCGCATTATGAATTTTACTTAAATCATATTCAAATGTAGGCACATCGCCTTTCCAGCCACCTATTCCACCTGTATATTCAAATGGTATATCTTTTAAATTCATTTTTTCACATACAATTTCAGCGATTCTAGTTACAGTTGATTTAGAATCAACACCTGCATTATATAAAGTTACTCCTTTTTCTACATCTTTAAATTTCATAATCGCATCAACTAAATCATATACGTGAAGATATGGTTTTTCTTGTTTGCCATCACCTAATATTCTTAAATGGCTTGGATCTTCTTTTAATCTTTTCACAAAATCAAAAATTACTCCATGAGTAAGTCTAGGTCCTATTACATTAGGAAACCTAAATATTAATGTAGACATATCATTCATATATGTATAAGCATTTATTATCGCTTCTGAGCCAAGTTTTGCAGCGCCATAATAAGATATTGGTTTTAAATCAATTCCCTCTTCAGATAGCTTTATCCCTGTTTTATCACCATATACTGCACTAGTAGAAGAAAAGAATAATTTTTTCACATTATGTTTTCTCATACATTCTAAAATGCAAGCAGTAGTTGAATAAGTATTCTTATATTCAATCATTGGATCGTTTGCGCTAGCTTGAATATCTGAGTTAGCAGCTAAATGAAATACATACTCAATGTTTTCTTTTTCAAATACTTCATCTAATTTTTCTATATCAGTTAAATCTAATTCATAAAATTTAAAATTATCATTGTCTTTTAAATGTTCAATATTAGCTTTAGTTCCAATAAAAAAATTATCAACACATACAACTTGATTATTATCTTTTAATAATGCATCTATTAAGTGTGAACCAATAAAGCCAGCTCCACCCGCAACTAATACTTTCATTTTAATCCCAATCCTTACTACCTACATAAATCACTTTAGTTCCACTATTCTCTAAATCAAAAGGAAGTTCTACTAAATCAGACATAGCTTTTCTTAATTGTTCTTGCTTATCTTGTTCACAATAGAATAGTAAGAAGCCTCCTCCACCTGCACCAAGTAATTTACCACCTAAAGCACCAGAATTAATGGCTTTATCATAATATTTATTAATAGTACTATTAGAGATACTAGAAGCTAACTCTTGTTTTAATATCCAGTTTTCATTTAAGATTTCACCAAAATTATGTAAATTACCATCAGTTAATGCTTGTTTCATATCATAAGCTAAACCAGTCATCTTTTTTAAGTTTTCAAACTTTGCATCTTCACTAATGATATTCTTGTTTTGTTCTTGAAGTATTTCTGAAGCAGAATGAGTTAAGCCAGTATAAAACAATAATAAATTGTTAGCTAATTGTTTTTTTACTTTTTCACTTATAATTAATGGCTCAACATCAACTGATCCATCTGACATAAATCTAATAAACTTTAAACCACCAATAGCTGTACCATACTGATCTTGTTTACCAATTGGTTCATTTAGTTTATTTATTTCTAAATCACAAGCTTCAGAAGCAATTCTTTCTTGTGAACAATATTTACCTTTATATGCATATAAAGCATGTATTAAACCTACTGTATAAGCACTAGAAGTAGATAGTCCTGTACCTGAAGGAATATCTGCAGTAGAAACAATCTCTATACCACTTAAATTGTGATCTAATAATAATTGTCTAGCGATAGGATGTTGGATATCTTTTACGTCCTTAGCTATCTCTGTTTTACTATATTTCACAATAGTATCTTCTCTATTAAAAGTAGGATGTATAGACACATACATGTATTTATTAATAGTAGTAGAAACTACACAACCTTCATGTTTTTCATAAAAAGATGGTAAATCACTACCACCACCTGCAAAACTAATTCTAAAAGGCGTTCTTGTTATAATCATGTACCTTAATATTATACTAAATAATCATATATATTAGAAAATTTTAAGAATCTTGTAGAATCCAAATATCATAATAAGATATTATGCTTAGTAAATAAATTGGGGAATAAATGAATAAATCAACCACAGATACATCTATAAAATATGCCAACACTGGTATAGAAAAAATCATACAAAATAGTAACATATATAAATAATAAATAGTTCTTTTATTCTCTTCCTTAATTAAATAAATAAATGGAATTAGCATATAGATTGCTGTATATCTATAACTATCTGGAACACATGCACTCATTAAACTAAACAACATTACTAAAGACGCAATGCTATTACTGCCTTTAAAAAATGAAATAATATTTATTAATGCATACAAACTTGTAGCAACGGTAATAACGTTTATCAATACATTGCTACTAACATTAATTTTTAACGCATCACAAATGGCAAGTATCATAGGAGCGATAGATGTCCATCTAGGAATAACACTATTCTTAATAGATAGTAATACATTTACATATTGTTTTATTCCATTAAAACCACCGGTAAATATAAACGGAATAAAGAAAAAAGCCATTCCATAGATAATTAATCTTATAGCTTCTTTATATCTTTTTTCTTTAATATAAAATAAACCAACAATAGCTGGATAAACCTTAATAGCTGCACTAATCGCAATAAGAATCATTGCAATTTCTTTAGCTATTTTATTCTCTGATTCTTTTAAATATAGTGCGAACAACAATAAACAATCAACAAGTATAATAACGTTTCCTCTATCAATTGCACCAAATAAAAAAGGCAAGGATAATATCACTAAAGTTGAAAAAATATATATTATACTTGTCTCATATTTATCCTTAAGATGACACTCAATAGCCTTATATAATAAAGCAATTTTTATAGACATCAGCGCAACATAAATAACGCTATTCATTCCATGTTGCTTAGCAATGATGAAAGAATTTAATTCAATTGGCGCTTGAAAGGGATCAATCAAATACAACAAATGATAAAATAAATAAGCAAACGGAGGAAAAGGAGCATCACCAGTGTTATAGTAAATATTATTTATATCCGATGCATATACTATTTGCCTATAATAGTCAGATTCTATCTGATTTCCAAAAGACATTAATCTAAGAATTTCGCCTTTACCAAGAATAGATGTTATTAAAAAAATAAGCAACGAAAGTAAAGCTATGTATATGTACACATATGCAGGCTTAAAAAGCCTTATACTAAATATTCTTTTCATAACTTAACATGTATATTATATCTTCAAGTTTTTAATTTGTTTATTATTTTTTGATAGATTATAATTTTAATGTGAAATTATTGGATTTTTTTAGACTAAATTATAGTTATAAAGCTGCTAAATCAAGTTTAATTGCTGTCATGATTACAGGCTTTATTTCTTATTGTTTAATCATAGCTTATAGAGTTGCCGATCCAGATACAATTATTGAAGGTGTAACCCATTATATGAATGCCACATGGGCAATTGTGGGATGTGGAAGATGGTTTTTACCAATTATTAATATACTATCAGGTAATATTATAATGCCTGGATTTATAATAGCTTTCTACTGTTTAATGATGTGGTTATCTGCATTTATGATATGCAAGCTATGGAAAATAGAAAACACACTATTAGTAGTGGTTATTTCTATGGTGATGTGTGTTACTCCTGCAACAATTTCTCAACTTGTTGCAACATACATGGGTATGGCCTTTTCACTTGCTTGCTTATTATCAGTGCTATTTGTTTATTTCTGTTTTAAACAAAAAAGTGTAATTAACTGGTTTATCGCCATAACATGTATGATATTATCATTAGCTTTATATCAAAGCTATATCGGTTTAGCTGCGTGTTTAGTATTGATGACTTTAGCTATAAACTTAATCATAAATAAAAATTACGATATATTGGCTGAAGCTTTAAAAGCAATAATTCTAGCAGCTATTAGTTCAATCTTATACTTTATTAGTAATAAAGTTATTTTGCTTATTCTTGGTTTACAAAGCTCTTCTAGATTAGCTGAATTTTCTATTACAAAAATATTCACTAGTCTATTTACTAAACTAATTGAAATGTATACAACATACTTTTTATATTTTGCTGATTTAACACTATTAAGAGCTATATTCTATTTGTTTATATTTGTATCTATTGTTATTAATACAATATTCTTCTTATTAAACAAAAAGAAAAGTATCTCTAATAAAATATTCTTTGTTTTATGTATATTATTAGTACCTCTTGCATCTAATGTTGTAGGTATTATTACGCCAGATAATCCTATCACTGTATTAATGACATATCAGAATATAATGATTGTACCTTTTGCACTTGCGTTAATGCATTGCATTACTAAAGAAGAAAGAATAATAAATATTGAAAAGATTATCTTAGTAAGTATTTCTTTATTAATATGTTGGACACATGTAATTAGTGCAAACGCAACTTATCAAGCATATAAGTTATCTCATGATTATGTATACAATCAATATAGTCAAGTAGTTTATGATGTACAACACTTTGAAGGATATCGCAAAGATAAAACACCAGTTTTAATTGCTGGTTTCTTTGATGATTCAACTTTAAGAAAGAATATTAAAACTTATAATTACGCAGTTGATTTATTTGAAGATTTAGTTTTCTGGAATACTTTAGGTGGAGCTACATATAACAGACATAGATATGTTATGCAATATTTTGGATTAGACTTTATCGATTTTTCAATTGATGAATATAACAAGATTATTAATTCTCAAGAGTTTAAAGAAATGGGCTTATGGCCTAGTGAAAACAGTATGAGATTTATTAATGAATATCTTGTAGTAAAAATAAATAACAATATAGCAAAATAACAGATCCATTTGGATCTGTTATTCTTTAATATGTTGTATTACTATTTTTGTTTTTCCTCTTGTTGTTCTAGTTATTTCATTTACATAATCAAAACTTAAATCAACTTTGCCTTTTTCTTTAAAGAATGTTTTGATTTCATTTTCATCATCATCAGTATAGTCTTTTGTCTTAATCACACGTACTACAGCTTTGCCTTTTTCAAATTGTTCAAATTGCCACTTATCAATCTTTCCTATGGCTTTCATATGGTGTTCACCTAAAAAAGCAGTAAAGTTAATTTTTGTATTATCTTCATTTACTAAATAATCATAAGATCTTCCTAATACTTTATTAAGAATCATATATTTACCATCATAGCCACCAAATTCTGCCATATCACCAGTTCTATATCTTATAAATGGCATTATAAAGTTGTGTAAAGATGTAACTACGACCTCACCAGTCTCATTTTCCTTAACGTGATTACCATCTTCATCTAACACTTCAACATACCCATATAAAGGTTCTACTCTTAATTTATATGTATCATCATAACTATAAGCAAACACACATGTTTCTGTATGGCCATATTGGAAGAATAAATTATTTGTTTTAAATGCTTTTTTAATTCTATCCCATTGATATTCATAACTTGTTTCTGATGTTAATTCTATTCCTTTAATCTTAAAATCTATATCAATATTGTTATCTAAGATGTATGTTGCTACATCATATATGTAAGATGGGAAGCCTCTTATAAAATCAGGTTTTAAAGCTAATATATAATCAACATATACATTCATGTTTTCGTTTGTTAAATATAAGCTAGATAAATGATATTGACCATGAGATGATTTATACTCAGGAATTTCTTTCCAATATATTCCCTTTTCAACATCTTGTTCATCTATTGCTGGACCCATCATAGACAAAATCTTATCGCCGTCTTCATAACCATGTTTCTTCCAAACATTATATTGGAAAAAATCATCTAATCCATTAGCATTATAAAATTCTAGAGGTGAACCAGTAGAACCACTAGTTCTTGCGATATTATAAATCATTTTATCTTTATCTTTAGATACAAAAGAATCAAAATTACTTTTAATCATATCTTTATCAATAAATGGATATTGTTTAATATCTTCAATATTGTTTAATGTTTTAGAAACTTCTTGATAGTGTTTTACATGACTACAAGCATATCTAAGCATCTTCTTTAGCATCTTTTCTTGTATTTGTAGTTCATTGTCTTTTCCATAATTTCTATAGACATTAAGCATATCAAAAGCATGATTAAAACAATCTTTTAATTTTCCCTCTGAAACAAACTGTAATCCTCTTTTAATTACACTTACATAGTAATCTAATGCCATTTAAACCTCCTAGATCGAAATCTTTCCAATCATGTTTAATTTAGTTAGTAATATAAATGGATAAAATATCAACCTAGCGTTTCTAAATCCATTTTTCTTTACAACTTCTTTTATTTCTTTAATAGCTATCTCATTTTTAGATACTTTATCTTTATTCTTATTAGTCTTCATAATGAAATAGAATATAATACCTAAATACTTATTATATGCAAGATTCTCGTATTCAGTATTTTTATAATAATTTAATATTTCTAAACCAGCTTCAACTTTATCATAGTTATCATCAGAATAGGTATTTCTTGTGAGTGAATTATCTCTCATTCTAATCTTATAAGCATAGTAATTGATGTGTGCAACATTATCGAATGTCTCTAATAGTTTATAAGTAATGAATGTATCTTCAAAATGTTTACCATCAGGAAATCTTAATGTTTCAAATGTTTTTTTTCTAAATAATTTACAAACAGGTGATTCTCTAAAGATTTCATCTTTAAAGTATTCATATAATACTTCTTGTCTAGTATATAATCTAGTAGATTTATCTCCTATTTCAGGATCATCTAATTCGTTCATATCTAAACAAGAAACATCTGCATCATATTTATTCAAAAGATTATATAAAGTTTCAATATAATCATCTTTCACAACATCATCACTATCAATAAAAGCTAATAGATTAGTTCTATCATCTTTATAAAATATATCTATTCCATAATTTCTTGCGCTAGCTGCACCACCATTTTCTTTATAGTAGTAAGAAACTCTATTATCTTTCTTAATGATTTCATTTATTACTTGTCTACTATTATCACTACTACCATCATCTACACATATTATTTGAATATTAGAGTATGTCTGACACAATAAAGATTCAATACATTCTTTTACATATTGTTCAGTATTATAAACAGGAATCACAACACTAATTAATTCATTATTCATTATGATTTATATAACCTCATAGCTTTATTTAAGATAGACCCTAACATTGTATCATTTTCTAAAGCAATTGCTTCATATATTCTAGAGTATATACATGATTTTAATGATTCATAGTCTTCATTGCGTTTATTAGTATTTTTTAAGTAATTATTTAAAATATTAAAGATTCTAATACAATCAAAAATGTTTTTCTTTTCTTTTCTTTCGATTTTTAAAGACTTCAATATTTCTGATTGATTATTTTCATTGCATACCAACTCTCTTACATTTAGATATTCTTGTAGTCTTTTAAATGGATTGGCAGCAGTTAAACTGTTACTGTCACCAACACGATAATAAGTTAATACTTCTGGTAAATTACAGCCTTTTGAATATTTCAATATTTCATTCCATAATTTATATTCAACCGCAACTCTAATATTTAAATCATAATTCAAATTATTATCTTTTAATACAGAATTTCTAATCATAACTGCAGGATGATAAAAAGGGCTTTGAATATTTAAATATTTTCTTATTCCTTCATCTGTAGTACATAGTTTATTAATTTCATATAGATTGTTATTAGTATCAATATGTCTTGTCCAAGAACCTACTATTCCATATTCAGGATTATTTTCTAAGAATCTAACTTGTTTTTCTAATCTGTTTTCTAGCATTAAATCATCAGCATCTATTCTTGCGATATATTTAGTATTTATTAAATTAACGCCTTTATTCAAAGAACCTGTTGGACCTATATTTTCTTCATTAATAACTAATTTAATCCTAGGATCATCATAGCTTTTGATAACTTCTACAGTATTATCTGTAGATGCATTATCAATTATTAATAATTCAAAATCTTTATAAGACTGTTTTAAAACACTATCAATACAAAGATTGATATTAGGGTTGTTGTAAACAGGTAGTAAAACTGTAACTAATACCTTTTCCACTCTATTAATTATAATATAACTTTAAAAATATATATGTATCATAGACATCATCAAAGTCTATAGTCTTTACATTACAATTTAAGATAGCCTCATCATTACCACCTTTTAACTCATTGCCTAAATAGATGATTCTATCTCTATCTAAATTCTCTTTTTTAATAATTAATTCAAAAGTTTTCTCCTTAGAAAAATCCTTCTTCATAATATCAATAGATGTATGTCCAGCTATTTCAGCCTTATATTCATCATTATATTTTTTAATAATATCTTGTATCACCAATAGTTTTTCTTCTCTATTAGTAAGAGGCTTAATTGTTAAGATAGCTCCTCCTCTTACACTAATCTTACCTTTATATTCTTCATGAGATTCTAATTCTTTAATTAACTCATCACTTATTAAAAACTCTTGAGATAATAATTTTCCACCATCATCATTATTCAAATTAAAATATGTATTGCCATAGTTACAATAAATATCTTCCCCAGTATACTTCTTATAATAATCTTTAACAATATCATAGACATGTCTATAGTTATTACCTGATAAAATAACTCCCTTAAACAGTTCCATATTCTTTATGCAGATAGTTTTATCCTTCATATGTTCATCCCATAAAGTTCCATCTAAATCAGATACTAATTGATAATCAATATCTTTTAAATCATAATAATCCTTCATAATTAAAGAAACTACTGACTCAGGATTGTGTTTAGAATTATTCTTATCTGATAATATTCCATGAATATATTTAAAATCAGCATCTATATGATTCATTGATTCATCAGCATTATCATTAATCACAACAGTTACATCTTTTAAATCTAAATAATTATTAATTAGCTTCAATAATTCATCTGCCCCAACACCTTTACAATCTTGATCTTGTGCATTATTCATTACTAAATACTTTTTAGCTTTACTATTTTTAATTAATTCATTAAAACCGATATGCATATAACTAGGTATTAATGACGACCATTGTGTTCCTGAACTAAAAATAATAATATCCGCATCATTTACTATCTCTATAATATCTTTATCGTTGTTTTCATTTATTGTAGGTAAGTATTCCTTACCATTCTTATCTTTTAAGATAGCTTTAACTACTTTATCATTTGGATTATTCCAAATAACTAAATCACCTTCATCTGATATTACATGTCCAGATTGTGTTTCGTTATATAAGAATAGATTCACATCAGATATCAAATGTACTCTATCTTCAATATTTAATATTTCTGCCATTCTTGAGCCAGCCTTCTCAAGTGAATTATTATTTAATGCTGCACAAGAGGCATAGAAAATATTAGATAAAGAGAAATCTTTAAAACTTACTTCTTCAATACCATTTCTTAAATTGCCACCTAGATAAAAGAAATGATTTAAATATTTAATAAATAATTCTTTTGTCTTTAAATCTAAATAATCGATGTTTTTAATTATATTTAAAGCCTTTTTATAATAATCGTTATAGTCATCAGCATCTAGTCTTAATTCGAATAGATTATATAATTTAGATTCTTTAGAATTATTATTTTTTAATTCATTTTTATATTTTAATTTAAACTGTGTTAACTGATTCTTTCTTAAGTCGCTTGGTCCTAAAATATCACTATTGAATATTTTTCTACATACACCTGTTGACTTACCATTATCATATGCATTTATGATTGCGTGAAGTTCATAGTTTCCATAATCAAAAAGAGAGTCAAATCCTCCCTGTAAAGCTTTACCACCTGATCCTCCACAAAATAGTACAATCTTTAACATTTAGTCTCCCAAGTATCTAACAATACTCTTCTACTATTTTATCAAGTTCTTCCTTAGTATTAAATGATAAAATCTTATTTGCATCTATTATTATAGCTTTTACTGGTTTATTTAACTCATAATGATAATTAAATATATCTAATAATCTTACTTCTTTAGTTTCATTAGGATCATAGTCTTCTGAGTTTAATCCTAAATAATCTTTATAATCCATTAAGTATTCTTCTAGTGTATTTAAATCAAAACAGAATAAAGATTGATCATGTATACCCTTATCTATTTCTCCATCAGTCTTTTTAAAATGTGACTTAATAATATAATTATTAGAATCTACATCAAACCATGCATATGGTTTTTCATCTATTGAACATGCTACGTTCCAATCATCATTTTCAATCTTTTCTTTAAATTCAATAAATGGTGTTTCATCTACAAAGAAAGCATCTCCCCAACACACAAATAATCTTTGCAAATTAGGGTTGTCTTTTTTAACTAATCTAGTTAGTTTTAATAAAGACATTGCATCACCTTGACCAGTAGTAATACTTAAAATCTTAGCATCTACATTCAAATCAAAACTATTTACAGTTTCAATATTCAATCCTAAATAAATCTCATCAAATACTTTTCTTGCATACTTAATGGTGTTATCTACATTCATTTCATCTTTAAGCATACATAAAGCTTTTGGATAACCTCCAAATCTTGATGATTTACCAGCTGCAACTATTAATAATGCACTATTCATTTTTTAATCTTTCTATAATGTCTTTTAATTCTTCTATATTTTCAGGTACAAATATTTTACTAGAATCAGAATATTTTTCTTTTAATTGATCTATCATTTCATTGAACCATGGTATTTCATTACCATCTAATCTATTAAGTAATAATTTATAAATAAATATTACGTAAGGTTCTTTGTTTCCTAACATCTTGGCAGAAAATTGCACTGTAGAAAAAAATGACAACAGTATATGTTTATCAGTTATATTCTCTATACATTCTATTTCCCACATATTATTGATATTATCCATATCAATATCTTCATATACCAAATCTTTTTGTCTAGGATGTAATCTAACTAAAGGATTAAATGATTTAATATCTAATTGTTTAATAATATCAATAAACTTTACACCATTGTAGTTTTCTCTTGATTCTAGAGGCTGCTCAAGAATGATTAGTTTATGATCTTTTAATAAAGAATCACTATTATAACTAAATACTTTTTTAATAATATCTATTGCTTTATTATCTTTATTCAATACTGGTAATTGTTCAATATTCTTAGAGATTGTAGACTTACAAAATTCTTTGTTATTCACATATAATTTTTGTATATCAAATGCATATACATCACTTTTTAACAATTTATTAATAAAAGGATATTTATATGTTCTTTCATCAATTATGCAATTTCCACTATAAGTAATAATTCCATCATCATAGATGTATACCTTTGGTTTATTTTTATAATTTAAAGCTACACCTAATAATCCTCTATCACCTACAAACAATTGATCATAATCTTCATGTAAGAAACTATTATCAGAAAAATTATATCCACATAATATCTTTGAATAACTTAAAGTATCAAATAATCTATCTAATTTAACATTTTCATTTCTATAACATCTATATACTTTATTAAATAATTTTGTTTCTTCTAACTTATTACATAATTCTTCAGCATTCTTAAACCACATCTCCACAAAAACATCAGTATTAGCTGCTGTGTTTTCTACATTATTAACTACCATGTTAATGGTATTTAATATCTTTAAAGGTGAATTTGATACAAATGCAGTTTTCATCTATCCTCCATTAAATAATCTAATAAGTTCATTTCTATTCTTATAAAGCATATAAAGCATCATTAAACCATTAATTATAAATAATGCTAATCTGATTAATACATTATTCACAAATACCGTAGATATTATATCAATAATTAATAAAGCAATAATAGTTCCTATTAAAACTTTAATGTCATAAAACTCATTTTTATCTAGTTTTCTAGCAAAATATGAATGAATGACTAATAAGACAAGCCTACTTATTAATAAGGCATATGGAGCTCCAAATAAGCCATATTTATTAATTAATAAATACAATAATACAACTTCAATACTAGAGCTGATTATTGATGCCAACATAACATTCTTAGTGTTTTTATAGAAGTATTGAGTATTTAAAGGAGTATAGTATAAAAAACTAATATAAACATCAATTGATAGTGGTATTAAACAATATATTGCATCCCAATAATTCTTATTAATAAATAAATGAAAGAAATCTGGAACTATTAATATGAATTCTGCTATTAAACTAGCAAATATTACATAACAAATACTATTAAATCTTTTAATCAAAACATAGTCCTTTTTATTCGTTGCATCAAAAAACCAAGGATTCCATGCGTTTTCAAAAGTAGCTAATAATACTTGTGGAATATTTAATAAAGTAATAGCCATACCATATATACCTACATTAGAAAAATCAGTTAAATATTGAATTGATAGTGTTGCAAGTTGAGCAAACAAAGATATCAAAAAGGTATGTACTATTAATGGTGAACCCCATTTTAAAGCTTTAGAGATATAAGAGGTATTATATTTTTTTACACCTACTACTAAATACATATAAATAAAACTAATAATATTAGCTAATAATATTCCATATATCTTAGCTTTATGAACTTCATGATCTTTAAATATAGTAAATATCAATAATAAAGATACACCTAAATTAATTACTGTATTAATTACTAAATAAACAAAATAGGCTTTATATCTGCCATCTAATGTTAATCTTCCACCTAGTAAAATACACCCTGCAGAAAAAGCTACATCTATGATTAATATATTCCAAAGAAGTCTATTAAACGACAAGAAATTAGGATTAATAAATAATACTATATTTACACCAATTAGTAACAATAAAGCCACAGAAAAACATATCAATAACACTGTAGCTGTATAAGAATCATAATCTGTTTCTTCATCATATTTAGATATTCTGATTGTTGCAGATAAGCCTAATAAGACAATTGATTCAATAATAGTCGCATATGTAACAAAAGAAGTAAATATACCATTTTCATATGTTGAAAGTAAATCAGAAAATAATGGTAATACAAAAATCGCAACACCCTTTACAAGAATGTTACCAATCGCATACCAAGACATAGCTTTTATAATACTGAATTTTTTCTTTTCCATTAGCTGCAAATTAAATTAAGATATTTGTTGTTTATTTTAAATAAAACATAACCTATTATAGTACAAATCACTACTACAACAAAACTCATCATAAGCATACTTATTTCCATATTAAATACTCTCATTAATAAACTCGCAAGAATCGTTCTAAACAAAGGATGAGAATAATACATAAATGTTGAAGTATACTTACATATTTTTCCTAAATGACTATATTCATTTAAAGGGTGTTTAAGAAGAAATATCAAAAATACAAATGTGAATAAATACATTGATATTGCAGATATATTTGATGGCACAACAATAACCTTGCTCATAAAATATGTCTCTATAAATATCAATATCAATAAAACAATTAAACTAATAATCAGTTTATTATCATTAATCTTCATTAATCTATCGTTGTTGTTAGCTATGTACATACCCATCATAAATAATGGAAAACCATGTAAGAAGATACGACAATATGTAGTGAAATATTTATAATTAAAGAAATTCACTAATATTGGAATATTCTTACCAACAAAATAATAATATGTCCCAAGTAATCCTATTACATACAAAACAATAGCTATTTTATAAAATACTTTTTCCAAGTTATATTTATGTATTAAATATCCAAATAATACATACAAAACAAGTGAAGCCATAAACCATAAATGAAAACCTGTTCCATTAATAAATAAACTAACTAATTGAAGTTTAATGAAATCATAAATAGCCATCTTGCCACTTAATATTTCATTATAGATATTTATTAGAGTATATATTATTATCCAGAAACAAATAGGAATTATTAATCTTTTAATATTCTTCTTAACAGAATCAAAACCATCTTTATTTAAACTAATAGTAAAGTAATATGCAAAAGCTACATGAAAGAAATATAATGCATATCTAAATAGATCAAATAGAAAAGACTTGTCAATATTGATAAGTCTTACATGTGAATCAACGATCATTATTGCGCAAAAATATTTAAAAATATCTATTGACGCATTATACTGTTTCTTTACCATTTGCTATCCAGTCAATAACTTGCCTTACTGCACCACATCCACCATCTAAAGTAGATATAAAATTTGATTCTTTCTTTACTTTATCAGATGCATTTCTTACACAAGCACTAATACCACCATTTGAATTAACTAATCTGATACAATCTAAATCATTATCATCGTCACCAATATAGACAACTTGATTTAGATTAATTTCTAATCTACTACATATTTCTTCTAATTTAGTTTTCTTATCTTTAACACCTTGATATAGATGTCTAATTTTTAGTTCTTTACATCTTCTTTTTAAATATTCTGATTTTCTTGCGGTTAATACAACAGGTATTATTCCTAAGCTTGGAAGAATATTACCTAAACCATAACCATCTTTTATATTGAATGATTTAAATAATTCACTATCTTCACCCATATAAATAGTTCCATCAGTTAAAGTACCATCTGTATCCATTACAACTGCTTTAATATCTTTAGTATTAATATATGGGACTTTAAAGACTATCTTTTTTACTTTTTGATGAACACCATCTTGTACATCAACACAAGGCATATGTGCTTGATCAGGATAAAAAATCATGAAGCTTTTTTCTTTTAATTCGTATTTTTTACCTTGTTTATTATCATAGTAAAAACAGATATCTTTTTCTTCATCATATGGTTCACATATTTCTAGATTGCTTATTTCATCCACAATCATTTTTTCTGAACCAGAAATCATTAATTGAATATCAATATATTTTCTATGTGACTCATATTTTCTTTCAGATCTTGATTTAGTGAGATATTCTTCTACATTGGCATATATTCCATTTTTAAAATATCTTTTCCCTACAGGAAGAGCTTTTAAATCTGTAGTCTTTAAAAAATCAAATACAACACTACTTAATTCTTTGATATCGTTTTTTCTTTCACTCATACTATTACTCCAGCTTTAACTATTTGTCTCCAGTCAACAACACCAATTAACTTATCATTTTCATCTACTACTGGTAAGTTATTGATGTTTTTACTTCTGATAAATTTTAAAGCTTCAATAGCTAATTTATCTGAACTAATTCTTTTAGGATTATTAGTCATAACATTCTTAACTTTTTCTGAATAAATATCTACTCTTTTTTCAATTACTCTTCTAAGATCTCCATCAGTTAAAATACCTTCAAGTTTATTATTATCGTCCACCATACAGACAACACCTAATCCTTTATTAGTCATTTCTTTAATTGCGTCAACTAATAAAGAATTTGTATTTACACTTGGTAACTCTTTTCCATAAGCCATACAATCTTTAACTTTTAGAATTAATTTTTTACCTAAAGCTCCTGCAGGATGAAGCTTACCAAAATCTACATCTTTAAAATCATACATTTCTGAAGCTACTACTGCTAAGGCATCTCCATATACTAACTCTACTGTTGTAGAAGATGTAGGAGCCAAACCTAAATGACATGCTTCTTCAAATTCAGGTAATACTTGAACTATATCAACATTTTTAGCTAAAGTAGATTCACTCTTGCCTGTAATCGCAATTATTTTGCAGCCAATCATTTTTATTGCAGGTAATATTTCTAGTATTTCACTAGACTCACCAGAATAAGAAATAATAATTACGACATCATTTTTAGAAACCATTCCTAAATCTCCATGCATAGCCTCTGCAGGATGAAGATAGAATGATGGTGTTCCTAAACTTGAAAATGTTGCGGCAATCTTTTGAGCAATATGACCAGGTTTACCCATACCTGTCACAATAACTTTGCCTTCGCAATTAGATATTTCATCTAAAATATTCAAAAATGTTTCATTTAAAATATCTCTTGTCTTTTTAAGAGCTTCAATCTCAATATCAAATACTTTCTTAGCTTCATTTAATCTATCCATATTAACTCCTAATGAACTGCATCATATACTTTTATTACTCTTTCAAGTAATGCCTCAAATTCATCTAATTTAACCATATTAGGACCATCAGATAAAGCATTATCTGGGTCTGGATGTACCTCAAAAAATAATGCATCAGCTCCTGCAGCAACTGCAGCTTTAGCTAAAGGTTCCACATATTCTCTATTACCACCAGTTACAGTTCCCTTACCACCTGGTTTTTGTACAGAATGGGTTGCATCAAACACTACAGGATAGCCTAGTTTCTTCATTTCATAAATGCCTGTCATATCCACAACTAAAGTATTATAGCCAAAGCTATTTCCTCTTTCACAAAGCATTATATTTTTATTACCAGTTTCTTCTAACTTAGTAACTACATTCTTCATATCCCAAGGAGCTAAAAATTGTCCCTTTTTCACATTAATTAACTTACCAGTTTTACCAGCTGCTTCTAATAAATCTGTTTGTCTACATAAAAACGCAGGTATTTGAAGCATATCACAGACTTCAGCTGCCTTTGATGCATGCCAAGGCTCATGTATATCAGTTACAATCTTTACACCAACTTCATCTTTAACTTTCTTTAGTATTTTTAAACCTTCTTCAATACCAGGCCCTCTAAAAGAAGTAATAGAAGTTCTATTAGCTTTATCAAAAGATGATTTAAAATATAAATCTAAATCTAACTTATCAGCTATTTCTTTTAATCTTTTAGCTTCTTTTAATACTAACTGTTCAGATTCTATTACACATGGTCCTGCAATAAGTATAAACTTAGCCATAAATGACCTCCATTAATTCTTCCACTTCTTTAACTTGTTCAGGAGTATCAACTCCTACAGTATGATATTTAGTTTCTTTAACTTTAATTTTATATCCATTTTCTATAGCACGTAATTGTTCTAAGGATTCAGATAACTCAAGTTCAGATTTATCCATCTTAGAATATTTCATCAAAAACCACTTCTTATAACCATAAGCACCTATATGCTTATAATGATTGGTTTTTCTATTTTCGTCTCTTTCATAAGGAATAGTAAATCTAGAAAAATATATAGCATCATGATTAATATCATCTATTACTTTTACTACATTAGGATTATCTAATTCTTCCTTCTTATCAATTAATACTTTTAAAGTTCCAAAATAAACATCTTTATCTTCAAAAACTGAAACTAGATCTTCAATCATTTCTTTTCTAAAAGTAGGCTCATCCCCTTGAATATTCAAAATGATATCTTCATCATCTAATTTCAATATTTCAGCACATTCCGCAAGTCTATCTGTTCCACAGGTATGCTTATCAGAAGTCATCAATGCTTTACCATTAAATGATTCAACACAATCATATATTCTAGAATCATCTGTAGCTACATAAACTTCATCAACTTTATCGCACTTCAAAGCATTTTCATAAACCCATTCAATCATAGGTTTTCCTGAAATAATAGCTAAAGGCTTACCAGGAAACCTAGTAGAACCATATCTAGCAGGTATAATTACAATAGTTTTCATCATTAATAATTATAAAATATATATATTAAATAGACAAAAATCACCATTTAGGTGATTTATGATGTTAAGGATTTTAATTGTTCATAGCTATCGAAGATATATAAAGTTCTATAGCCATCATTATACTTAATAAATCTGCTTACATCTTGCTTAAACTTAACTTCTTCATAATCTTCTTTAATTAAGAATAAATATACTTTGCCTGTTGCATGTCTAGTTCTGTGTTCTTTAGATTGCAACCACACTGCAATATCATCAATATTACCATTTCTAAATACCCAAGTTTCAATTTCGCCATTAGATAATTCTGTAAGTATATTATTACCAGACCAGTGATCTTGAGAGTATCCATTATAACAATTATTCTTAATCAAAATATCTCTTATTTCTGGCATTATTGCATATGGATTATTATCAGCTCTATAACGTATTTGAAATCTTGTATTTATAGCTAAAAACATCACCACAAGCATAAGCATTATACATTTTTGCCAATCAATTTTAAATCTACTTAAAAAGATTCCTACAATAAATGCACTATATACTGATACAGGTAATAAATATCTATCTCGATACCAAGTATCAGTAAATGTGAATAATAAACTTATTATTAATGCTGCAACAATAAAATACATTAATATAAACTTTTCATATTTCTCATATTCTTTATATTTCATAATCATATGAATTAAAGCAAAATTAAATATCACAAAGAATAAAGCAAATAATGGTTTAATAATTATTTGAATTGGAATAAACGCAAATAAGTGATCAGCTTGATAACCTAAAGCATATAACCAACCATTTATTACTGTAGCTAGTTGTTCAAAAGTAAATGGTGCATAGAATACTTCTAATCCTCCAGATTGGAAAGAATATCCCAAGTTTCTTAATACCTTGCCATTAATTAAAGCACCTATAAATCCTGCAGCAAAAGTTAAAATTGCAATTACTATTAATTCAACATATTCTTTCTTAAATTCAAATTTACCTTCTTTTAAATTATCTAATTGATTAAAGAAGTAATACATAACAGCTGCAACTACCACAGGCATATAAGTCAAGAATACTAGTCTTGCTCCTTCTAAACCTGCTCCTAATGCCAATAACATCAATACAACACTTTTAATTATCTTTTTATTTCTGTTTAATTCTGAATGAATAGATATTAATAAACCCATAGACAAAAAAGATATAACAATATGCGGTATATAACATGAATCCAAAGTTACTACCTTGTAATAATCTTTAGATATTGTTCCTACAATCATAAAGCCAATCCAAGGAATGTGTTTCATATTTAATTGTCTTGCAAGATAGTAATAACTTAAAAACAAGATAATAATTAATATACCCATACCTACCATTCTTACTGTTAGCCAATTATCAGTAATTAAAAATAAAGGCATGAATATTAAATTAGTATTTAATACTCTAATTTCTGTTGAATAATACCAGTTTTTAGAAATAATTGCTTTTTCACTAGCCAATAATTTAGCTAATACAAGTTCACTAGACATATCAGATTCCATTGAATAATATAATCTAGGATAGATCTGAAACATCATATATACAAAAAACAAAGCCAATACAATATAGCCTATTAAATCAGAGTGTTTCTTAAAATAATCAAAGTATTTTTTCATCTTAATTAAACTCCTTTAAAGCTATATTTCCACTAGTATTAATAACTTTATATATAGTTTCATCTTTATAATTATTTCCATCATTTAATGATGAAAAATAATTATTAAAAGTATCACTGGATTCAACCACATAAATATAATCATATTGACTTAATTCTTTAATTGCTTCATTTACTTCGTTATTATTTTTATACTCATTCTTATAAAAATCAGTATTTACTTTACACAAATAAATATCATCTAAATAATATGAAACAAATGCTGGATATGAATCAGCAATATCATGATTATAAAGAATATATACATATGATCCTTTTTCTAATTTATCTTCAAATTTTTGTGCTAATTGTTCATACTTAGTAAATCTGTTTCCTAAAATAACTTGTGGGACAAAATTAAGTAGTTTATTTGAATCAAATAGTACTAATACTAGTAATACTCCTATAAAAGCTTTCTTTAAATCAAAACTATTTAATCTATCTTTAAATGTAAGTATGTACATAAATAAAATACTAATGAATAGACCTGTAGTCATACTAGATAAATAACGATGATATGAAATTAAGATTAAAGCTTCTCTTTCTGGATAACAGAATACATATAATATCATCATCATAAAAGCATAACCAGCTGTACCTAAAATACAAACTAATTCAAATTTACTAATATTAATATCATCATTAAATCTCTTTAATACTTCTAATAATAATAATTCAACTAATAATGATGATAAGAATGTCATAGGTATTGGATAGTTATATAAGTTTTCTTTAAATAATGCATTTATATATAACTTTAAAGCTTCAAATTGATATGAATCAGGATTATTTAATACATTAATAAAACCATTAATACTAACTTTAGATAAGTCAAATTGTTTAACTATATCATATGGTTTTATTAATTGATTCCACAATAAATAAAAACCTAATGGTAATAATATACTCAACACAAAACCAATTAATACATTTTTATTATTAAGTCTTTTAATATTTACAATTAAATAATAAAAGATTCCTAGTAATACAAAAGCTATACCAACTTGTTTAGTCATGATTATTGATACAAGTCCTAAACATAAACCTAACAAACCTAGAATGTTGTCAGATTCATAGGTATAGATAAGATAGATACAATAGACAAATTCTAGACCAATTAATGTATCAGTATAAATAGTATTGAATACATTAGCACTATCTAGATACATTACTATTCCAATAAAAGCTATAGCTATTAAAAAGTTGATTAAAACTTTTTCTAATTTTTTCTTATCATTAAATAAATCATCTATAAACAAAGGTAATAATAAGCCAAATTCATACATATGAAGTCCAACAGTACAACTTGCTTCATTAAAACCTAACGCTAATTTACACCATAATAGTTCAAATAAAGGTATAAAAGGTGGATAATCATTGTGACCTCTTAAACTTGATTCATTTAAATAATAAAACTTATCAAGTCTAAACATTTCTTTAACCATCTTTCCCCAAAAACCAAGTTCATCATCCCAGAAGAAGTGTCTGCCAAAATTAATAAACATAAATATAATAGCTAAACATATAAATACATATAAACCGTTAGTTAATACATATTCTTTTCTATCTTTATGTTTATATAAACAATAAGCACTAAATATACATAAAACTAATAACAAATAAAACCCAATATTAAACGTCCTAAATAATAATTGGCTTATAAACATTATTAAAATAGACATTAAAAAACTAATTGGTAACATAAAACCAAATTTTCTCTTAAATAGAGTAGAAAAGCCTCCATTTAAGATGATAAAGAATATAACAGGTAATAAGTTTAATAATACTTTCATGCGTATTAAATTATATAATAATAATCACAAATAATCATTTATTATAGTTCGTCCATCAATAAAAAGTCTTTTAATTTATAGTGATAGATCGTACTTGTTGAAAAATCAATATCATCATTAGTTATTATTATTTTCTTAACAGTATTATCAATATCCTTGAAAGCAGAAAATTCTCTTTTGTATGTTTTTTCATCTACAACACTATAAGCAACTTGAACCATATATATTTTTCCATCTTTTGAAGCTCTAAAGTCGATTTCATGATTTTTGTTTTGAAAAACTGTTACTTCATAGCCTCTATACAACAACTCATTATAAACAATGTTTTCCATATTATGAGTTAAATCATAACGATTATCAATGGTTCTTATACTATTAAAAGATACATCTTCGTTATACAACTTATAATAATAGTTCATTTTTGATTTTGTTTTATTAGAATACAAAGGAACATTTGATATTACGTAGGCTTCTTCTAGATATGCTAGGTATTTAATAACTGTAGGAACTGAAACTTTGACATTTTGACTTTTCATGTAATCACTTATTGATTTTGCGCTAACAATACGAGAATTTGAAACTAGTATGTAATCAACAACTCTTTCAAATACATCTTTTTTACGGATGTTATATCTGTTTTCTAAATCATTATAAATAATAGTGTTGTTCAAATCGTTTAAATAAATCTTTAAGGATTCTAATTCTTTTTGATTTAAAGATGCAGGAAAACCACCCCAAACAAGATAATCACTAACTTTATAGTCTTCTTGTATCTGTTTTGAATATTCAAGTGCTTCTTTATATACAAATGGTCTAATTCTAAAAGATACATATCTTCCAGATAATTCTTTTGTAAATTCACGAGATAGTAGTTTTGAATTGCTTCCACTAATAAATATTGAACAATTTAAGAGTCTTAAAGTTCTACAAGCATCATTCCATCCATCAATATTTTGAACTTCATCTAAAAAAAGATACAGCTTCTTAGAATTGATATGTTTCTCAACAAACGCAATTAATTCATCTGCATTTGAAATAATAGTTCTGTTTGTTTTTAATTCAAAATCAATAAAAAGACATTCCTTATTATCAGTTTTAATTTCTTCCATAATCTGTTTTAAAATAACTGATTTTCCAGATCTTCTTATTCCTGTAATTATTTTTATTAAGTCACTATCATAAAATGGACGTATTTTAGATATATATTGTTCTCTTTTAATCACTATCGTTATTATACTTTAAGAATTTAGATATTTCAATATTTTCTTTAATTATTACTTTAAGATTTTTTAATTTTATGTAAAATCTTAAAGTAGCATTATTTACTCACAAAGAAAGATCTTTCAGATATATATTCATAATTATTATATTGAGGAAGTAATTTCATTACTTCATTCATATAAGAATCATCTATGCCGATTAAAGCTATCATTACATTATCTGTATCAATAAAACTACTTAAATCATATTTATCAATATTATCAATATTTATAAAAGTTAATCCCTTGTATTTAGTTAATTCTTGACTAGATACTTGAATACGCCATGGTTCTTCATCATCATATATACATATGCAATCATTTTCCTTATAAGGGTTTAATAAATCAAAACCTGGCTTTTTTCTTCTATATAGATATTGCCAACCATTACCAAAAAAGCTTATTAAAGTCATTATCACAATAAAACTAATACTGATTATTTTAAACTTTTTATCATCTACTAATTTCTTAAGCATTAATAGTAATGGAGTTAATACTCCTGCATATACAATGGCATATATTGCACTCACATATCTTTCTTCATTATATGGAGCAGATTTAGCACTTACTAAGAAATAAATAATGCTAGGTATGAATATTATTCCATAATACAGAATATGTGTTCTATCAATATTTAATTTGTTTCTATTTTTAAGCATTATAAACATTACAATTAAACAAACAATAATTAATAATGTAATTCTTCCAAACATGAATCTATCAAAGAAGCCATAGAAGTCACTTATTCTTTGAATTAAATCAGATAAATTAAATAAATTACCTATAGATTCTCCACCTCTACCAGCACCAAAGACATGGACAATAATTCTTGGGAAAAAGCCTATTGCGCATGCTGCAGCAATAGCCATAGATACAATTAAATATAAAACATCTTTCCACTTTTTATGTATTAATAAATATACTCCATAAGTTGTACATATAAGTGCAGAAAAGATTAATGTTCCATAATGAGTCATAGAAGAAAACCACACTACAAAACTAGCTAATGCATAGAATTTAATCCCTCTATCTTTCTTTAATTGCCACATAAATAAATATGTAAGTAAAGTAGTTAAGAATATACACATTACATACATTCTAAAGAAAGTAGTTTCTGATAGAATTGCGGCACAGAATACAAATCCCCATGATAATAATCTAAAAATGAATTTATCATTTGTAAGAAGCTTTAAAATCATCCTAAACACAAACAAAGTAGCACATGCGAAAAAGATATTAACTATACCAGCTTGCCACCTAGAAAAAGATCTAGGAATTAATCCACAAATAATATGAATAATAAAATAATAAAAAGGTGGATGTGAATCATTTCTTTGATTGATATATGGAATAGATAAAGCTCTTAAATTACCAGGTTGTACAGATAAATAATCATAATAGAATTCCATAGGTTCTTTTTTAACACCTTCATCAGGAATCATAAAATATGGACCTGCATGATTACTAAGAGCGTATGTTAAAGTTTCATCTAAGTGATAAAACACTTTAAAAGAAATAAGCGTTACCATTAACGCTATAAATACTACATATAATAAACAATCTTCTAACTTAATATTCTTAATTAACTTTTTCATTCATTTCCCTTAAATATTCATCAAAATCTCTTATATATTCTTTACCATCATAATGTGTACTAGCTAATACAAGTAAAACTGAATCATAAGAAAAATCATACATATCTTTCCATACCATCTTAGGTATATAAACACCCATCATTGGTTTATTTAATTCAACAATGAATTCTTCATTACCATCAGCAATTCTAACTTTACTAGTTCCTGCAACATTAATTAATACAAATTCAGATTCTCTATTAGCATGTTGCCCTCTTATAACTTCGTTGTCGGAACCGTATATATAGAAAACTCTTTTAATTTCAAAAGGAATAGACTCATTACCTTCTATTACTACTAACTTACCTCTTTCATCACCTAAATCATTAAATTCAAGTATTGTACATTTATCTTTTAAACTCATATTAACCTTCAAATTTATTTAGTTTATCTATTACATAATCTAATTCTTCATCTGACATACCATTATACATAGGTAAACTTAATACCTCTTTAGCATATCTTTCAGCTATAGGAAAATCACCTTCTTTATAACCTAAGTATGCATATGCTTTTTGTAAGTGTGGTGGTATAGGATAATGAATAATTGTACCTACTTCATAACTATTTAAATATTCAATTAATTCATCTCTTTTCTCACTGTGTATTACAAATTGATGATAAACATTATTGGAACCAGGTCTAGTTAATAAAGGTTTAATTAAATCATTATTAATACCACTTAAATATCTATTAGCTATTCTATTTCTTTCTTCATTTAATTCATCTAAATGTTTTAATTTAACTCTTAATAAACCAGCTTGCAGTTCATCTAATCTAGAATTCATACCAATAATGTCATTTTCATAATGAATTCTTTTAGAACCATAGTTTCTTATAACTTTTGCTTCATTATAATAATCTTCATTATTTGTAGTGATAGCTCCACCATCACCAAAGCCGCCTAAATTCTTAGTAGGATAAAATGACCAACAGCCAATGTCGCCAATTGATCCTACTTTTTTATTCTTCCACATTGTTCCATGTGCTTGAGCACAATCTTCTATAACTTTAAGATTATATTTTTTAGCTAAATCCATAATCTTATCCATATCACAAGATTGGCCATATAAATGTACAGCTAGAATAGCTTTAGTCTTATCAGTTATTTTTTCTTCAATCTTATTAGCATCTAAATTATCATATTCATCAGGTTCTACTAGTATTGGAGTTCCATTATTCAATGTAACACCCATAACACATGCTATATAAGAGTTTGAACAAACTATTACTTCATCATTTTCCTTAATTCCAACCATTCTAAAAGCAATAGTTAAAGCATCCATTCCTGAAGCTACACCTACACAATATTTACTATCAGTATACAAAGCAAATTCTTTTTCAAATTCACTTACTTCATTACCCAATATATACCAACCACTATTTAAAACTTCTACAGCTTTATTATTGTATTCTTCTTTAAATAAATCGTGTTGTAACTTTAAATTATTTTGAAGTATTTTCATCTTTATCTACTACCTCTTCAATCACATATAAAGGACGCTTTCTAGTCTCATCTAGATTTCTCCACATATATTCACCAAGAATTCCCATCATAAGCATCATAATTCCTGAAACCATTAATATTAATACTGCTAGAGATGTCCAACCTTCCATAACATTTCTAGTTAATTTATCAATTACAAAATAAACAGCTAGGCATGCACCTAATATACTAAAAATTAATCCTATAGAAATAATAAATCTAATTAATGTATGAGAGAACACTACAAAAGTATCTATAAATAAATTGACTCTCTTACCAAAAGTCCACATTGACTTTCCTTTTTCTCTATCTCTTCTTGTATACTCTATAGTTTCAGGTTTATATCCTAACCAAATTAACTGTAAATATATAGAACTATTCTTTTCTTGCATATTTACTAATTGCTTAGAAACCTTTTTATCAATTAAAAAGAAATCAAAGCCTCTTTTAGGATAATCTTTAATAACCCATTTTCTAACTAATTTATAATATGTATCCGCAAAGAAATTCTTTAAAAAAGATTCTTGTCTATCTTTTCTAACAGCTAAATTAACTAAAGAACCATTTTCCCATAATTTAATTAAATCAGGAATTAATTCAGGAGGATCTTGTAGGTCTGCACTAATTACTGCAATAGCTTCACCTGTTGCAACACTTAGTCCTGCAACTATAGCTCTAAATTCACCAAAGTTCCTACTTAATTTAACAATTC
>CADBMV010000065.1 GCA_902795865.1 uncultured Erysipelotrichaceae bacterium
AGTAAAATGATAGATGGAACTGTCGCAATCGTTGGTAGACCCAATGTCGGTAAGTCGACAGTTTTTAATAGGGTTTTACAACAACGTTTAGCTATTGTTGAAGATACTCCAGGTGTTACTAGAGATAGAATTTATGGAGAATGTAATTGGCTTTCAAAAACTTTTAGAGTAATTGATACTGGTGGAATACAAATAGAAGATGTTCCATTTCAAAAAGAAATTAATGCTCAAGTTGATATAGCTATTGAAGAAGCTGATGTCATTATCTTTTTAACAGATGGTAGAAGTGGTTTAACTAGTGATGATGAGTATATAGCTAGATTATTAAGAAAAGCTAATAAGCCAGTTATTTTAGCTGTAAATAAAATTGATGATATATCGATAATTAATAATATCTATGAATATTATCAATTAGGAGTAGGTGATCCTATTGCAGTATCAGGAATACATGGTATTGGCATAGGTGATCTATTAGATAAAGTTGTAGAAATGATGCCTGAAAAACAAATAGATAACTATGAAGGCATGATTAAGTTCTCTATTATTGGTAGACCCAATGTAGGTAAATCTTCTTTAACAAATGCTTTCTTAAAACAAGATCGCGTTATTGTATCTGATATTGAAGGTACTACAAGAGATGCAATTGATACAGTCTTTGAAGCAAATGATAAAAGATATGTAGCAATTGATACTGCAGGAATTAGAAAAAGAGGTAAGATCTACGACAGTGTAGAAAAGTATTCTGTATTAAGAGCTAAAGCTGCAATTGAAAGAAGTGATTTAGCTTTAGTATTACTAGATGGTTCTACAGGAATAATTGAACAAGATAAACATGTTGCAGGTTTAGCACATGAAGCTAAAAAAGGTGTAATTATTGTTTATAATAAATGGGATTTAGTTGATAAAGATGATAAGACAATGGTAGAGATAACTAAAGAAATAAGAAAACAATTTGTTTACTTAGATTATGCTCCTATTGCTTTTGTTTCAGCTAAACAAGGAAAAAGAATTGATACATTATTACCGTTAATAGATTTAGTATATGATAATTTAAATTTAAGAATTAAAACTAATGTTTTAAATGAAGTAATACTAGATGCTCAACTCGCAAATCCTGCAAAGCCTCATAATGGTAAACGTTTAAAAATATATTATGCATCACAAGTATCTAGTGCACCTTGTACAATTGTTTTATTTGTAAATGATGTTGAATTAATGCATTTCTCATATGAGAGATATATCGAAAATAAATTAAGAGAAGCCTTTGGTTTTGAAGGTGTTCCAATAAATATCATTTGTCGAAAAAGAAGCGAGTAATAAAAAAGACCTTCAATTTTGAAGGTCTTTATTCTTCACTAGAAGCATGTACTGTTGCGCAAGCTTTTGAACCACTAGAACTTACACAGACATTTACTCTAGAACCACCAATTGATACATCAAATGAATTTCCATCGGTTGAACCTGATACTGATTCACCAGTATCAGATGTAACAGTATATTCATATGGAGGAGCTGCATTACCTGTATAGATTGATACCCAGTGTGGGAACCAAATTCTACCAGAAGCATATGTAGTCTTACCATATATATTTGTTGCAGAGATGTTACATGAATCTCCTACACACATCGCATCATCACCAGAACCAGTAGAGAAGGTTACATATAAGCTATCTCCATTATAAGAACCATTTACATTAGAGATACCACCACCTAGTACTTTAGAAGTTTGTCTTGAATATTCAAGTGCTGTACCTACTGATACTAATGGGTTTTCTTCTAATGCTTTTTTACTAATGTATCCAGTTGTTGTTGAATAACCACCACCTGGTGCGGCGTAAGGATATGCTCCTCTAACATGTGTTATTTGTGTTACAGAATCAGGCATTTCTAGTGGAGTATGAGGGTCATATTCTCCAGAATAGTGCTCTTCAAGTTCGTTTAATAGTTTTGCGACAATAACACTCTTAGTATTTGCTTGATATTCTGCATTAGAGAAGTAAGCTCCTCTTTCCATTTCATCATATCCTGTCCAACAAGATATAGTATATTTATTTGTTTGCATTACCAACCAGCTATCTTTAGTAGCATGATCAGGAATACCATATGCTCTTCCTGAAGTACCCCAGTCAGTTGTACCTGTCTTACCATATAATGGGTAATCAACAAATCTATTACAATAAAGCATTAATGAATTATAATCACCTGACATATTATATTTTTCTAAATATGCCATCATCCATGCAGTAGCATCAGAAATAACTTGTTTACCTTTAGTATCTGCTATAAAATCAGGTCTGCCGTCAGAATACTTAATATAGTTAATTGTATGAGGCTTGATGTATCTACCACCATTGATAGACATTGCATGTGCTCCTGCAAGTTGTAGTGGTGTAACTAGACATCTATTACCACCAATTGCAAACTGTAAATCAAAATCTTCATAATCAAATTTAAAGCCAATTGAATTTAGATAATCTACTACGTATTCTTCACCTTTTTCTGCTACAACATCAGCCAAGGCTTGAACTGCAGGTGTATTTTGTGATCTAGCTAAAGCTTCAGGAATCATCATATCACCATGATAGATATTATCGAAGTTAGATATTAAGACATTGCCACCGTATAAGTAATATGGCATATCTGTGAAGGTATGCGAAGTTGCATAGCCTAGAGCTTCTAAACATAATGCATAATCAATTACTGGCTTAATAGAAGAACCAGGATTCAAATACGCACTAGTAGCTCTATTAAATTGTCTAGCTTGTTCAGTTTCTCCACGTCCTCCACCTAATGCTTCAATTGCACCAATTTGGTTATCCATAACTACAATTGCACTTTGACATAATTCATTAGGGAAGTATACACCTACATATTCTTCTTCATTTTGCATGTCATATACGTATTCTTGCATATGAGCATTCATATTAGTGTAAATTTCCATACCTACATCATATGGATTTTCACCAGTAGTTTCGATTACTTCATCAATAACTGCATCAATATATGATTGATATTTATCATTTGTTTCTTGGAAACTTTCATCAGTTCCATTAACCATATCTTCAATTCTTACTGACTTAGCTAAATTAGCTTCTTGTTCAGAGATATATCCATGAAGCACCATTAAATCCAATACTTCATCTCTTCTTTCAGTAGCGTTTTCTAGATACTCTATTTCAGGATCTAAATAGGCATTATTATGTTTATATAAATCATTATATGGGTTATATGTATTTGGAGAGTTAATTAAACCCGCAAGGAATGCTGATTCAGGAAGATTTAAATTCTTCGCATCTTTTCCAAAATAATATTGAGCTGCTTTTTGAACACCACGAATATTATTACCATAATTAACTTTATTAATATACATCGCAATAATATCTTGTTTAGGTACATCTGTTCTATTTTCAAGTTCTAAAGCTAAAACTATTTCTTGCATCTTACGCTTAATACCAGACATACCACTTCTTGCAGCAATAGTTGATTGATCATCTGCATCAATAGAGAAATAAGTATTCTTTATTAACTGCATAGTAATAGTTGAACCACCTTGAGAGAAATCTCTAGTACGTAAGTTAACTAATGCTGCTGCAGTAAATCTAGGAATATCAAAACCTGGATGTTCAAAGAATCTTGAGTCTTCTATTGCTAAGAAAGCATCAATTAAAGAATTAGGCATTTCTTGATAGTCAATGTTTTCTCTAAGATACATACCAAGTTCCATAATCTTATTTCCTTGGTTGTCATAAACGATTGTTGAATCTGGTGCCTTTAAATCTTCAACATTTAATTCTGGTTTACCATCAAGTAATTTATATGCAAAATAACCAGCACCAATTACTCCAACAAGCCCTAAAAACAAGATCACACACATCAATATTGCCATCGCAAAAGTAAGTTTACTTGCTTTTGGTCTAGCTTCTTTTTGTTTTTTAACCTTAGCCTTTACTTGTTTAGCTGGTTTTTCAGCTTTTGTAATCTGTTTAGCAGGTTTATTTGTTGTAGTAGCTACAGCAGCGCTTGAAGCAGCTACAGTTTCTTTTTTATTACTATCTTTTTTCTTTGTTAAATCAGCCATTTTATTTTTTAAATTAGTCATCATAGCAGGAATTGAAGCTTTTTTGGTTTTGTTTTCACCAGAAAAATCAAGATCTTTCTTGTGAACGTTTTCTTGCTCAAAATACTGTCTTTTCTCTTGATGTTTTTGAGCTCTTTTTCTAACTCTTGCGATTTGTCGCTCTTGAGCCTCGTTTAATTCAATTTCCTGTTTCATCCAATTAATAATTATACTATATATATTTAAAAATGATAATATAAATATATGATTAAAGAAAGATTATCATTATTAAGAGAAGCTATGAAAAAGGAAAATATTGATGTTTATTACTTCAATACTTCTGATTATCATATGTCTGAATATGTTCCTGAGCATTTCAAGACAATTGCGTATTTTTCAGGATTTAGTGGTTCTTTGGCGACGTTATTAGTCACAAGTGAAAATGCTTATATATTTGTGGATGGAAGATATCACACACAAGCCGATAAGCAATGTTTAGAAAATGGAGTGGAAGTTATAAAACTTGGTACTTCTGGTGCGCTTGAACCAATTGAGTTTATTAAAAAGAATTATCCTAAAGCTATAATAGGACTTGATGCTAAACGCACAAGCATAGCTTTTGGCAAAAAATTAACGAAAGAGAAGATAAATATCAAAAGCATTGATATTTATTCTGATATTATTGAAGATCGTCCAGCATTATTAAACAATCCTATTTATGAATTAGATGAAAAATATACAGGTCTAAGTAGAAAAAGAAAGATTGAATTAATTAAATATTGTCTAAATGATAAAGTTCATGTGGTAAATAATTTAGAATCAATTGCTTATCTTTTGAATTTAAGAAGTAATGATATTAAATACACACCTGTATTTTTATCTTTTTTAGTATTCTATGAAAAAGAAGTTTATTTATTTGTAGATTTAAACAGATTTAGTGAAGATCTATTAGATAAGCTATATGATGATGGAATAATTATTAGACCATATAATTCATATTACTTCTTCTTAGAATCAATTAAGAATAAAAAGGTTATTTTAGATGAATACAAAATCAATTTTGAAAGTTATAATAGATTAAATAAAAATCGCAACAAGATTTATAATATGCGTTCATTAATTGAAGATATGAAAGCTATTAAAAATCCAATCGAACAAGAAAACATTAAATTAGCTCATATTTATGATGGTGTTGCCTTAGTTAGATTTATGAAGTGGATTGATGAAATCGATAAAACAACTATTTCTGAATATGATGCTTCAGAAAAACTCAATAGTTTAAGATTAGAATACAAAGCTAATGATTTAAGTTTTAATACTATTGTTGCATACAATGAAAATGCTGCTTCAATGCATTATGGTCCTACAAAAGAAAATAGTGCAATGTTAGATAATAAAGGAATATTATTATTTGATAGCGGTGGTCAATATAATGAAGGTACTACTGATGTCACTAGAACAATATCTCTAGGACAAGTTGATGATGAAGTAAAGATGTATTTTACTTTGGTTTTAAAATCAATGTTTAATTTAAGTGAAGTTAAGTTCTTAAAGGGTTTAAGTGGTAATCAATTAGATATATTAGCTAGAAAAGATTTATGGAATTTAGGCGTTGATTATCGTTGTGGAACTGGACATGGAGTTGGTTATAATCTAGCAGTACATGAAGCTCCTCCAAGTATTCGTTATGGCAAGACTGAGCAACAAGCGGAACTAGTTGAAATCAAACCAGGAATGTTGTTTTCTGATGAACCAGGTGTTTATTTTGAAAACAAGTATGGAATTAGATGTGAAAACTTATTGTTATGTAAAAAAGCTGAAAGTAATGAATATGGTCAATTTTTAGAATTTGAAACAGTTACTCTAGCTCCTTTTGATTTAAGATTAATTGATAAAAAATATTTAGATCAAAAAACAATTGATGTTTTAAATAAATATCATCAAAGAGTATTTGATACTTTGTGTCCATATTTAGATGAAGCTGAAATTGAGTATTTAAGAAAGTTGACAAGAGCTATATGAAAATAGTTAGTTGGAACGTTAATGGATTAAGAGCTATATTATCTAAGGGTAATCTGATTTCTTTTATGAATAAAGAAAAACCAGATATCATGGCTTTTCAAGAAACTAAAATGCAAGAAGACCAATTAACTTTTAATTTTGATGGCTATTATCGTTATATGCATAGTGCTGAAAGGAAAGGCTATTCAGGTACTATGGTTTTAACTAAAGAAAAACCAATTAGTGTTGAATATGATTTTAAAGGTGATGATCATCCAAAAGAAGGAAGAGTTATAACTTTAGAATATGAAGATTTTTATTTCGTGTGTGCTTATGTGCCTAATTCTAAAGATGGTTTAAAAAGATTAGATTATCGTATGCATTGGGAGGAAGATCTTTTGAAACATTTAAAGAAATTAGATAAGAAAAAACCGGTAATATATACTGGAGATTTAAATGTTGCACATAATGAAATTGATTTAAAAAATCCTGATGAGAATCATTTTTCTGCAGGTTTTTCTGATGAAGAAAGAGAAAAGTTCACAACTTTATTAAATGCAGGTTTTATTGATACCTTTAGATATATATATCCTGATAAAGTTAAATATACTTGGTGGTCATATCGAACACAAGCTAGAGCTAGAAATGTGGGATGGAGAATAGATTATTTTGTGGTATCAAATAGATTTATAAATAGAGTTAAAGATAGTTTAATATATGATGATATTGAAGGTTCAGATCATTGTCCTGTAGGAATAATACTTGAGGGAGGCAAAAATGGAAATTAAGCAATTTATTGAAGAAAATATTGAAAATATGAAAGCTGATTTAGCTAAGTTGGTTTCATATAATTCTATGAATTCAAATGATGAATTACCTTTTGGTTCAAATAATAGAAAAGTATTAGATGAAGCTTTAAAACTTATGGAAGAAAAAGGTTTAAAAACTAATAATGTAGATTATTATTGTGGTTTTGGTGAAACTGGTAAAGGTGATAAATTAATTGGTATTTTAGCACATTTGGATATTGTTCCAGCAGGAGATGGATGGAACAGCAATCCTTTTGAGATGATAGAAAAAGATGGTTTCTTATATGGAAGAGGAGTTTCCGATGATAAAGGTGCTGCTATTGCAAGCATGTATGCCTTAAAGTATCTAATAGATGAAAGTTATGATTTTAAGAAAAAAGTTAGATTGATTTTAGGATGTAATGAAGAAACAGGATCTAGATGTATTGCTTATTATGTTTCTAAGTATGGTCATATTGATTATGGTTTTACACCTGATGGAAGTTTTCCTGGTATCTATGCAGAAAAAGGTATGGTAGGTGCAAGCATCATCGGACACACTAATAAGATAATTGATATAGAAGGTGGTCAAGCATCTAATGTTGTGATGAAAAAAGTTGATGTTAAGCTTGCTAATGATAGTTTTGATATTGATAAGTTTAAAAAGTACTTAGATTCAAAAGATATTGAATACGAAATAAACATAAACGATAATATCCAAATAATTGTTTATGGTGTAGCAGCTCATGCTAGTATGCCTGATATGGGCATCAACGCTTTACAATACTGTTTTGAAGCATTATATCATTCTGATTTTAATGATCCATTTATTGATTGGTTCCATAAATATTTTTCTTTAGATGTTCATGGGGAAACATTGGGATATGAATCTTTAAAAGATGATATTTCTAATACTTCAATAAATTTAGGAGTTGTTAAGAAAGAAAACGATGATGTAATTATCAGTTTAGATATGCGTTTTCCAGTAAAAGCTAAAACAGAAGATGTAGTAAAACTATTAGACGTATCTAATGAATATGGAGAAATTAAAATAAGAAATACTGTTGATCCATTATATTTTGATATTAATTCACCGATGATTAAAGCATTAAAGAAAGCTTATGAAGATGTTACTAATGATAAGCAAACACCAATGGAGGCAATAGGTGGAGGAACTTATGCTAAAGCAATTAATAATTGTATTGCTTTTGGATGTGAGTTTATTGGTGAGAATAATCATATTCATGATGCTAATGAAAGTTTAAAAATAGAAAACTTTAAAAAACAAGTTGAATTATATGTTCAAGCAATCAAAAATCTTAACGAAATAGAAGACTAAATGTCTTCTATTTTTGTATAATTAAATTATGAAAAAGACAAAATTAGCACTAATATATGACTTTGATAAAACTTTATCTCCTAAAGATATGCAAGAGTTTCATTATATTAAATCATTAGGATATGATAATCCAGTTGATTTCTGGAAAGAATGCGATAAATTCTCTAGAGAAAATAATTGTGATGGTATTTTATCTTATATGTATTTGATGACTATGAAAAATAAAGATCTCACTAGATCGCAATTAATTGAAGAAGGTAAGTATATAGAATTTTATAAGGGTGTTAAAACCTGGTTTAAAAGAATAAATGATTATGGTAAAAAACATAATGTGGATGTTGAACACTATGTGATTTCATCTGGTTTGAGCGATATTATCAAAGGCACTGAAATCGCAAAAGAATTTAAAAAGATCTATGCGTGTTCATATGCATATGATAAAAATGGTAAAGTACTATGGCCTTCTAGAGTAGTTAACTACACAATGAAAACCCAATACTTATTTAGAATTAATAAAGGTGTTTTAAATGAGACTAATGATGAAGATTTAAATAGTTCAACACCTGATACTGAAAAATATATACAACTTGAAAATATGATCTATTTTGGTGATGGAAGCACTGATGTACCAAGCATGAAAGTTGTTTTACAAAATGGTGGAATCACTATTGCAGTATTTGGTGATGATTCTAAAAGAAAAAATGCTGAAAAGTTATATTCTGATAAGCGAGCTAGCTTTGTGGTGAAGGCAGATTATTCTAAAGGAAGTAAAATCGAAAAAATAGTTCAAGGTATCATTGATACTACTGAACTCAAGAATAAACTTAATGAATACAAATGATATATTATTCTAGTGATGATTTTGATATTAAAAAACTAGGTAGTTTTTATCAATTTGATAAAACTATTTTTAGAGTATTTGCACCAGAACATAAAAATCTGTTTTTAGTTATAGAAGATGATGTCTATGAGATGCATAAGAACGGTATGTGTTTTGAAATAGCTCTTGGTGGTAATTTAGAATTAGTTAAATATCATTATATGAATGAAAAAGGGATTCGTTTTAAAGATCCTTTTTCATATTTATCATTAGGTAAAAATTCAATTGTATTAGATAAGAGTAAATTTATTTCTACTAAAGTTTATCCTGGTGAAACTAATTCTTGTATAATCTATGAAGCAAGTGTTAGAGACTTTTCTAGTTCTAAATCATATAAAGGTAAATATAAATCAAAATTTTTATCATTAATTGAAAACAATTTAAAAATTGATGATTATTATATGATAGGTTTAGATTATTTAAAAAACATTGGTATAAGTCATCTACAATTAATGCCTATATTTGATTATGATAATGATTTTAGTGAATATAATTGGGGCTATAATCCTATAGCATATAATTACTTAAAGAAAGATTACATCTACAATCAAGATGATCCTTATGCCTATATAAATGAATTTAGAAGTGTTGTGAATACTTTACATGAAAACAACATTAGAGTTGTTTTGGATGTGGTATTTAATCATGTTTATAATGTCGCAAGTAATGATTTAGAAAAAATGCTTCCAGGACATTTCTTTAGAAAGAAGGAAGATGGTAGTTTAGCTAATGGGACATTATGTGGAAACGAGATAAATTCTGAAGATGTCTTTGTGAGTGAATATATTTGTTTAATGGTACAAAGATATTTAGAATTATTTGATATTGATGGAATAAGAATGGATTTAATGAACATTTTAGATATTAATTTAGTAAATAAATTAAAACAGACAATGACAATCTATAAAAAAGATTTCTTGGTATATGGTGAAGGATGGAATATGGGCGATGTATTAGCTGATGAAAAAAGAGCTAGTATTTCTAATTATAGAAAATTAGATAATGTCGCCATGTTTAATGATAAGTTTAGAGATATTATTACTAAATATCTTTGTGAAGATAATAGTGTACTTGATGATGTTAAGAAAGTTATAGCTGCAGATGAATCATATTTAGATAGTGTGCATTCAATTAATTATGTTGAATGTCATGATGGTTTTACTTTTATTGATCGTATGAAAGCATATAAACCTGATGATGAATTATGGCTCAATGAAGCTCGTGCAAGATTAGCTATAGCCCTAGTTATTATTAGTAGAGGAACACCTTTTATACATATGGGTCAAGAGTTTTATAGAACTAAAAATGGTATAGAGAATTCATATAATTGTGGTGATGAAATAAATAGAATTGATTGGAATTTAAGAGTAACAAATAATCGTGTTTGTGATTATTTCAAGGATTTAGTAAATATAAGAAAAGATAATCATGTTTTTGATAAAAAAGATGTCAATATTTCATTTACGGATTACTATGATTGTTTAATTTACAGATTGGATAATTATGTGATTTTAATAAATCCTACAAGGAATGATTATGTATATGATGATGGTAAACAATATGATGTTATATTTGATAAAAATGGTAAATGTGAGTATAGATCTGGAATATTAAATATTCCTGCATGCAGTTTATTAATATGTAAAGAATAATGATGTATAATTGAATTAGGGTACTAAGAGGTATTTAAGATGAAAAAGAATAATATGGTAGCAATGATACTTGCGGGAGGCAGAGGATCCAGACTTTTTGATTTGACTAAAAAAGTTGCGAAACCTGCTGTACACTTTGGTGGCAAGTATCGCATTATTGATTTTGCGCTTTCAAATTGTGCTAATTCACATATCTCAACCGTAGGTGTATTAGTACAATATGAATCAATTCTATTAAGCTCGTATAGCGCAAGAAGTTCAACATGGGGCTTAGATTCTAAAGGTGGTGGTGTATATGTGCTTTCACCTAGAGAAAAAGATGAAACAGGACTAGGTTTATATAATGGTACTGCTGATGCCATATATCAAAATTTAGATTTCCTAGATCAAGAAGAAGCTGATTATGTATTAATCCTATCTGGTGATCATATTTATAAGATGGATTATGATAAGATGCTTAAAAAACATATTGAATCAAATGCTGAAGCAACCATTGCAGTTATTGAAGTACCAAAAAGAGAAGCAAGTCGTTTTGGTATTATGAATACCGATAAAAATGATCGCATAATTGAATTTGAAGAAAAACCTAAAGAACCTAAATCTAATTTAGCTTCAATGGGTGTTTAT
>CADBMV010000066.1 GCA_902795865.1 uncultured Erysipelotrichaceae bacterium
AAAGAGTATAAATGCTATTCAATATTCTATCCTGTCGGGAATGGAAGATTTAATATTGATAAGTCTATAGAAGATATATTATGGATAAAAGAAAATGTTTTATCAGGAATTATGATATAAAATAAGGGGATAATAATTGCAATTATAAATCAATATGAATAAAAAAGCATAGAAGGAGACTAAAGTGAAAGTTGTAAGTATAAAGGAGCCGTTTGCTACTTTAATTAAAGAAAAAAAGAAATATATAGAAACTAGGAGTTGGAAAACGAACTATCGTGGAGATTTATATATTCATGCAAGTGGTAAAACGTTAGCAAAAGAATTTATTAATGAAAAAGTGTTAGAACTTATAGAAAATTTAGATATGAATTATGGAAAAATAATTTGTAAAGCAAATCTTGTTGATTGTGTTTTGATGGATAAAGATTTTATATATAAAATACAAAAAAATCCACAAGAGTATTATTGCGGTTTATATGAAGAAGGGCGATATGCATGGATACTTGAAGACATTGAACCAATAGCACCAATTGAAGCAAAAGGGAAATTAAATATCTGGAATTATGATATATAGAAAAGTGGAATAGATATTTTTTCGATGGCGATATCAAATAAGGATAAGTGATAATCACTTTTTTAATGTTTTAAAACAGACCAAAATGGTACCACTAAAAGTTGTTGAATCAACTAAAATAATAAAAAGTGGTACAAAATAAACCTTTGTAAAATGTATGATATATAAGGATACGGAAAAGGGATATACCAAATTGGTACTCCTCTATGGTACCAATTTTGCAAGTGCAAAATAAGAATTGCGCATATAGTTTTCTTTATTCTATAATATTTAGAACTATATTAATGCGTAATTTATCTTATGCTCCTGCATTATATGCAAGAAAAATGAGTTGGTTTTGGTACTATTTTTAGAAATAATGATAAGAAATGCAAAACACTATTTTAACGAAAGATTAATTATATAAGTGGCTGATATAATTGACAAAATATAGTCTTTATGTTAAAATAGGCATCGTGTTTGAGGGGAGATGGTTTTTGTGAAACAATCACTGAAGTTTCAATCATATATAGTGTTGTTTTTACTGTCTTCAAATAAAAATAATGAGAGTGTTTATCAATAAAAGGATAAATGCCCTCATTTTTTATATGCAAACATAAATATTTTCAAAAGGAGTAGAAGAATGAAAGAAGGAACAATAATAACTTTATCTGGCGTATCAGGTGCTGGGAAATCACATTTTATTAAAAGCTTATTGTCAAGATTTGAGGATTTCGACAAACTAAAAGCAGTAACAACTAGGAAAATAAGAACAGGAGAAGTAGACGGAGTTGATAAATATTTTCTAAATCTAGATGAATTCAATAAGAAATATGAAAACAATGAACTGTGTGTAGTTAATAATGTGTTTGGTAATATGTATGCTTATTTAAACTCAGATATTAATAAGACAAAAGAAGGGAAGAATTTAGTAACCGAATTATATTATGAAGAAGTAGATAATTTTAAAAAAGAGCATCCAAATACTATAAGTGTTTATGTATTACCATCAGATATATCAAAAACTATTGATCAACTTAAAGATAGAAATACTACAGTGGAAGAATTTGAAAAAAGACTTTCAGATATTAAAACTGAGTTAGGCTTTTTTAGTGATAATAAACACCATACATTTGATATAGTAATTAGCAATAATTATGATCAAGAAAGTGTTGAAAGATTTATAAATGCTGTTCTTGATAAAATTGATAGCAGCCAAATGTTTATATCTTCTGAAGATTTATTATTGCAGAATAATTTAGAGACAGAAACAAAGAATGTTGTTGATAACTTTGTATTGAATAATAAAAGTAAAAATGTTGTATATACATCTTTTGATGGTGATGATATGCAGTTTTTACATAATATTTGCAAGTATGAAATTGATAGGGGGAATATTCCGTTGAATCCTGAAACTTCATTAGGATATTATGTTTCTACTGTATCACTTGGCGGAAAGAAAAAAGATGTAATGATGGATTGTTTGACTTTAGAAATGATGGCTGATAAAATGAGTGTATACGCTAAGGATAACAGGCCATTAGCAGAAGGAATTATGGCTGAAATACTACTTTGGCATGATTTGAAAAGCTCAGGATTGGATATTATTAATGGAGTGACTCAAATTAAACAAAATCCTAATCATAAAGAATTATCAAGGACTGAATTAGAAAATTATGTTTTATCTCAAGATGATATTTTAAAATATGAGTTATATAATAATTTATTGAATGAGTATAAAGACTCGAATCACGAAACTGCGTATATAATAGCAAATATTGAGAATTTTAAGCATATTGATTGGGCTAGAAGTTATTGTTATAGTCAGAAGAAATGTCCTATTAGCCCACAAAATATTTTGCCATTATATCAGTACGAAAACAATCTTAATGCGTATATTGAATCAAGATTAGAGTTATTAAGACATTCAGATGAAATATTGTTATTTATTGATAAGAATAATTTAAAAGAAGACTTGAATAAATTAGACCAATTTTCATTAGCAGAAATATACTTCGCTAAAACGTATTTAAATAAAAAAATAAAGATAATAGGATGGGACGAAGCTTTAGTTCCAAAATATAATCAAAATAGTAAATGGTCATTAACTACTAAAGAAGATATAGAAGTTAGAAAAATGTTAAAATAAAGGAGTAAAAAATGAGTAGTAAACAAATAAAAGAATATGAAATCGCTAAAATTATATTAAATTATACAAAAGAAATAGAAACAGAAAGCAGTATTCTAAAAGGAGATTTACTATCTCAAAATGAAAAAGAGTTTGTTTTAAATAACCCTAATGCCTTTTTAATAGGTTTGATATCCGATCAATCAGTAAAAGCAGAATTAGCGTGGAGTTTACCTTATAAGCTTTCTCAAAGACTTAATACTTTTGATTTAAACAAGATATTAAAAGATTTTGATACAGATTCATTAGAGGCAATAATAAAAGAAAAGCCAGCGCTTCACAGATATCCTAATAGAATGGCAATGTATATATACGAGGCTATAAAAAAGATTATTACTGAATATTCAGGTAATGCTCAAAACATTTGGGATAATAAATCTGCTAAAGAAATAGTCGATAGTTTAGAACAATTTAAGGGAATTAGTCATAAAAAAGCATCTTTAGGTACTTTAATCTTAATTAGAGATTTAAACGCTAATATTATAGATAAAGAAAATGTTGATATAGCTTATGATATACATATAAGAAGATTGTTTCTTAGATTAGGATTAGTTGATAATGATATACAAGAAGAAGTTCTTGAATCTGCAAAAAGAATGAATCCTAAGTTTCCAGGAGAATTAACAACAGGCTTTTGGCATATAGGAAGAGAAATATGCAGACCGACCAATCCATCGTGTTTAATCTGTCCATTATTTTCTGAATGTAATCGTGAACTTGAAAAAACCAAAAGTTTAACATGATATTTATTATTGGACTCATTTATGATACAATTTAATAGAGGTGGAACAATGAAATTAATTTTAGCGTCAAACTCGCGTACTAGAAAAGATATTTTAGATAAAGTAGGTTTGCAGTATGAAGTAATACCTAGTAATATTGATGAAAAATCTGATAAAACTGACCCTAAAGAGTATGTAATGGATTTATCGTCACAAAAAGCATCTGCAATTGCCAGTAGTATAGAAAGTGGAGTCATATTATCAGCTGATTCAATAATATATATAGATGATAAGAAACTAGAAAAGCCAAAAACTAAAGAAGAGGCAAAATCTATGTTAAAAACCTTATCAGGAAGAGTAAATTATGCAGTAACAGGGGTTACTATCATAGATAAATATCAA
>CADBMV010000067.1 GCA_902795865.1 uncultured Erysipelotrichaceae bacterium
ACAGACCCTCCGGCCTGTTTTGCGACTTCACCGGTCTCGACGCTTAACTTACGACCGTAGAAATCGAAATCAAATACTTCTTTCATCTTTTCTCTTCTTTCCTTATTTTAAACGTTATAATTCTAACACATATTAAAGATAAAAAGTAAAATATAGGTATAATTTAAATATGAAAATGCTAAAAAAAGAGGTTTTTGACATACTAAAACGCTTAAATGATCATGGCTATGAAGCTTATATTGTAGGTGGTGCAATAAGAAATTATTTATTGAATAAAGCGATTTTAGATTATGATATAACCACAAATGCATCTAGTAATGTGGTGAAGATGCTTTTTAATGAATATAAACTATATGACATTGGTAAAGTTCATGGAACAGTATCGATAATAATTAAGGATATTGTTGTTGAGGTTACACCATATCGTCATGAATCTGAATACAAAGACCATCGTCATCCCAGCAAGATTAGTTTTAATGCCAATCTAAAAGATGATTTGAAAAGAAGAGATTTTACAATCAATGCTTTATGTATGGATCTTAATAAACAAATAATTGATTATTTTAATGGCATTGATGATTTAAATAATAAAATCATTAAAGCTATTGGCAACCCCTATACAAGATTTAATGAAGATAGTTTAAGAATACTTAGAGCACTTCGTTTTAAAGCTAAAATGAACTTTGAAATTGAAGAAAAGACAGATAGAGCCATACACCAATCTAAAGATTTATTAAATCACATATCTGAAGAAAGAAAAAAAGATGAATTACTTCAAATATTATCCTGTAGGAATGCATTTGTTTTAATAAATGATTATCTAGATGTTTTTAACACATTCATGCCTTTTAAAAGAATAAGTAGAAAGGTAAATAATTTTTCTAATCCTTTATATTCTTTAGCTTATTTATTAAAAGATGAAGAAAATATCAATTTAAAAAAACTAAAATATTCTAATCAAGAAATTGATTTAATTAAACATTTAATTCAAAGTAGCAAGATCAGAATTAATGATGACTATCAATTTATTAAATGCTTATCTAACATATATCAAAAAGATGTACTGTTATTTTTAAATCAATACCACCACAAAAACTATAAAGATAGATTCAACAAACTAAAGAAATACATGGTCAATTTAAATAGTTTAGATATCGATGGTAAACAAATAGAAAAACTTGGCTATAAAGGAAAAGATATTGGAAGAATTAAAAATATTTTAGTTGATGCCATCCATCATAAACGAGTCAATAATAAAAAGGAAAAGCTTATTAAATATTTGAAAGAAAGTATATTATAATAAATTTATGAAGATTAAAGAAGTAAACGCTCAAGAGTATGAATTATTTGCCTCATTAGAACCTAATGCAAATATATTTCAAAGCAATCTATATGCAGAAGTATTACTAAAAAAAGGATACGAACCTTTATTTATTGAATACTTAAATGACAATGATATTGCTCAAGCTTTTGGTGCTTTTTATATTAAAAAAGATTCATTCTTTTCATTTAAACCTAGTGCATATTGTTTTTCAGGTTTTTTAACAAATTATTACGACCACAAACTTTTAAAAGTATTTATTGTTGATTTAATTGAATACTTTAAAACTAAAAATATTAAAAAATTAGTTATTGATCCTTTTGTTTTTCTAAATGAAGGTAAATATTCTAATCAATCTATCACAAAAGTAATTACAGAAAATGGATTTGTAAAAAGCGATGATAAATATTTCTATGTTTATAACATGAATAATAATAGCAAGAGCTTAACTATGCATAACATTTTCTTAAAAACAATTCAATTAGAAAAGGATTACAAACAATTACATACATTAATAAATCAAGAAAGTTTAGATATTTATAATTCATTTAAAGATAAGACTATTCTATATGCAATAGAATTAAATGTATCTAAATCAATAACAGAGTTAAATAATGAATTAATTAATGCAAATGAATTTGTAGCTAAAAATAAAGATGATATTAAACTATCTCAAGATGTCTATGATACACTTCAAAGAATCAAGCAAATTAATGAATCTCTTTCTTATTTAGATAAGTTTAAACAAGATAAAGTAATAATATGTGTTATTGGTATTATTAAATATTCTGATAAATACTATGTATTATTCTTAAACGATAATAATGATAGCTTTTTAAATTATAAAGAATTATTACTAAAAGACATAAATAAAGATGCTAAAAAAGATGAAATTAAGATAATCTATTCTTTAAATGAAATGCCTAATTCTGACAAACAAGAACTAATTGGTGAATATACATTTAATTATTAAGCCAACTTAGCTCATCTGGTAGAGCAATTCATTCGTAATGAATAGGTGGAAGGTTCGAGCCCTTTAGTTGGCACCATTTATGAATAAAAAAACCTGTATCCTTAATTGATACAGGTTTTTGTTTATATATTAATACTTATAATCTTATCGCTAAAACATTGAAACCAAAATTACTATGATAGTTCATTTCTTTAGCTATCTTTGAAACCATTCTAATGCCAATATTTTTAGCTGGATCTTCAGGATTCACAATTTGTTTTCTTGAATTAGGATCAAAAGGAACACAATTATCTCTTAATCTCATTAAGACTTCATCATTCTCTACACATGTGAATAAATCTATAGAATGCTTCTTATTATCTTTAATGAAACCATGTTCAACTATATTGCCTGCCATTTCTTCTAGACACAGACCAGTAAACATAGCCCTTCTTGAATCGATATTATTTTTTAAGCAGAAATCTTCAACTTCTTTAGAGACATTAATTACTTCTGAAATATCATTAATAGTTTTGAGATATTTATTTTCAGTTGAATAAATACTATCTAAATATAAAATATCATCAAGATTTTTACTAAGAGCTTTTTTCTTTATACATGAATTAATAAATACAATTGTTAAAGTGACAATCTCTGCTAAGTAGTATAAACTCCAAATAGCTTGAATATTAAAGATTTCCGCAAGAACAGTACAACAGAATAAAGGCGTTAAAATACAATTGAATAGATACATAATATTACATAAACTTATTCTGCCTAAGCTTTGATAAATACCGATGATAGTAACAGTTATCATATTTGGTACAGATGACCAGCTATAATATCTCAATAGTTCATATGATACATCAATTAAATTATTACTAGCTCCATATAAAATAGAAATATCATCACCAAACAAATACATTGAAATAACTTTTAAGACTGCAAAGAATTCACCAACAACACAACTGATAATCGTTAATTCCTTAATAGACTTGCCATCTCTTTCACCCACAAATACACTTGCCAACATTGTTAAAGTTGAACCTAAAGCGATATTAAATCCATCAAAGAAGCCACCAAAAGAAGTCATAATAGCTAAAGCATTTAAAGCTACATCACCTTGTAAGTCAAATGCATAGCTATTAATGAAAACATTTCTCATTGAATATAATATTCCTGCTAAAGAAGCAGGTGATCCCATGATTAAAATATCCTTAACTATATTCAAGTCAAAATACTTAATATTGAATTTAACAAGGTTTCTTTTAACCAATAAGAATCCAATAATAATCGCAATTGCAAAATATCTACTTAAAGAAGTAGCTAAGCCAATTCCAAAAATACCCCATTTTAATAAATGAATATTAAATGTATTTAGTATTGCATTTATAACTGACATAATGATAATGGTTGCAAGTGAGAAATAAGATTGATCTGACATTTGCAAAAAAATCATCATTGAAGGCATCATCAACATTGGAACAATACCAATAGCCATACCTCTAATATATTGAACAGTCGCTTGTATAGTATTTGCATCAGCTTTTAAATATAAAGCTATTGGTTGAGCAAAGATGATAATCAAGAAAGTTAACACTAATCCACAAACAAAATTAATAATCATTGATATGGAAAAAACTTGATCGACTTTATCGCTATCCCCTTTTCCCATGAATTTGCCACATAATATGCCTGCTCCGCCAGAAACAATAGAAGCTAGTGCACTTAAAAAGCCAATTACAGGTGTAACTAAACCTAAAGCACTCATTGCTTCAAAAGATAAATAATTACCTATAACTAAGCCATTAATAATTCCACTTAAAGATGAAGCTATTACCACAAAAAACTGTACTGGCCACAGTTTAATAAACATTCTAGTAATATTGTTACTCATAAAACTCTTCATACTTAAATTATGATACATTTTCAAAATAAAAACAAAAAAAGAGGATTCTTATCTAGTTTTTAAGCATCCCCTTTTGTTTTCTTAGTACTTTTTAAAGTCAAGGATAAAATTATGGAAATAACTCCTAAGACAATTATGATTATACCCATAATATTCATAAAATCATTTTTACCTTTAAAATGTAATGTTAAGATACCGGAAAGTATTTCTAATATAGCTGCAAAACATAATATACCTTTAGTAGAAAAGACTATCTTAAAAATACCACTTATTATATTAATACCAGGAATTATATATATAGAAAGACGCAACAATGTTGCCTCAAGATCTGTATTAGGCATTATTTTTTGAACAAGAATATCATTATCAAATTGATAAGCAACTAAAAAATACATAATTATAGAAATAATTAATTCACTTAAAGCTATAACTTTTAAGATTTTCTTGTTCATAATTAAATTCTAGTAAAAAATCCTTTTCAAATAAAGTCCATTAGGATCAGCATTAAACCTTCTAGTATTCTTTTGTGGTTTTTCCAACATATTACTAATATCATCTAATGTCTTTAATCCTCTTCCTAAATCTATTAAAGTACCAACCATAATTCTAACCATGTTTCTTAAAAAGCCAGTACTTGTTACAGTAATTTTAATTAAATCTTTTCTTTTTGTAATTTTGAATTCATAAATGTTTCTAACTTGATTAGGATACTCTTTTAAACTAGAAGTATTAAAAGAAGAAAAATCATGAATTCCTTCAAATAATTTAGCTCCTTTTTTCATTAAATCTAAATCTAATTTATAGAAACATTGATAGGCATAGCCATTTAAAAAGACATCGTATTCACCAGTATTAATTAGATACTCATATGTTTTCTTTTTTACAGAAAAACGTGCGTGAAACTTATCAGATACTTTTTTAATATCTATTACATGAATATCTTTAGGAAGTAAACTATTAAAAGAATACTTTAGTTTATATAAATCTTTTTCTTGATCACTATCAAAATGAAATACTTGTCCTTTAGCATGAACTCCTGCATCAGTTCTAGAAGACATTACAATTCTTATTTTTTCTCTAAATATTTGATATAAAACATCTTCAATTACATCTTGAATAGCCAAAGCATTTTTTTGTGATTGAAATCCTGCATAGTTATTACCATCATATGCACAAACTACTTTATATCTCATAGATAGATCCTTGTAAGTATTGAAAAAACCATAGTAGCTAAACAAATAAAGATAAAGATATAATCATAATATTTAAATTTTAAGATATGATATCTAGTTCTTTTAGCTCCTGGAACATATCCCCTTGCCTCCATTGCATCAGCTAATTCATAAGCTCTTTCAAAAGCAACTGAGAATAATGGAACGATTAAAGATAAAATCGAAACTATTTTTGAAGAAATAGAACCATTTTCAAAATCAACACCTCTAGATTTTTGTGCATCCATGATTCTCATTGTTTCTTCAATAATAGTAGGAATAAATCTTAAGGCAATAGATACCATCATTGCAACTTCATGAGTTGGAAACTTAAATAATTCTAATGGTTTCAATAACCATTCAATACCTAAAGTTAAATCTAAAGGTTTTGTGGTAGCTGTTAATAATGTAGTGATTGATATCATCAACATCAATCTAACTATTACAAACAAAGTATTAAATACAGCATCAGAATAAACTTGAACAGATGCAATAGTAAATAAAACATCACCAGTTTTAACAGTTAATGAGTTAATAACTAGTAAGAATAGCATCATAAAGATCATTGGTTTAAATGATTGCACAATCATTTTAATACCGACTTTAGCTAATATTAGTGCTAATAAAACTAGTAATCCAATAACTAAAAAAGCCCACCAACTCTTAGGTATAAATACAGCTATAATCATTAAAATCAAACCAATTAATTTACCACGTGGATCAAGTTTGTGGATAATAGAATCAATTGGTATGTATTTTCCAAAAACTAATCCCTTCATTTTTTCACCTGTTTTATAACTTCACCTACTATATCTTCAATAGTTCTAGCTTCTTTAGAAATCTTAAAACCATTTTCAGTTAATTCATTTTTGAATTGCACAATTTGTGGTAATAATAAATGAAATTCTTCAATTAATTTTTGATCAGAGAATAAATCTAATGTTGAACCATGATAGACAACTTTACCATGTGATAAAACTACAGTATCATCGCAATAGTTATAAACCATTTCATTATCATGAGAAACAATAATAATAGTTTTATTTAATGTCTTATTTAAAGATACGAATAAGTCGATTATTTGTTTAGAACCAGCAGGATCAAGTCCAGCAGTAGGTTCATCTAAAACAATAATTTTAGGATCGCATGCTAGTATCCCCGCAATTGCAACTCTTCTTTTTTGGCCACCTGAAAGCTCAAGCGGAGAAACATTGAAGTATTTTTCATCAATTTCAACTAGCTTTAAAGCTTCAATAGACTTATTAATTGCTTCCTGTTGAGAAAAACCAAAGTTTAATGGTCCAAATATTACATCTTTAATAACTGTCTCTTCAAATAATTGATATTCAGAGAATTGGAAAACTAAACCCACATCTTTTCTAAGTGGTTTTAAGAATTTTTGTTTTTGATTAGCGACAATATTGTAATCTAATATTTCTAAAGAACCTTCATCTGGCAAAAGTAAAGCATTCAAGTGTTCAACAAGTGTTGATTTACCAGAACCAGTTTCACCTATTATTGCAGTAATAGAACCTTCTTTAATATCTAAATTGATATTATCTAAAGCCTTATGTGCATAAGGCATGTCTTTGTTATAAATATGGCTTAATGATTTGAATGATATTGACATAATTCTTTCACCAATCCTTTCAAATCGCTACTTTTTAATTTGATTTTTCTATGTTTAAATTCTTCCTTAACTTTTTCTATAAAAGGAATATCTAAATCTATATCTCTTAATTTCTCTGGATGAGAAAATACTTCTTCAGGTTTTGCATGCATAAATAATTTTCCATTATTTAAAACTACACAATTATCAGATTGTAATACCTCTTCAATATCATGAGTTATGGAAATAATGGTGATTGTATCATCTTTTGCTAAATCAGCCATTAGTTGTTTAATCTCTTTTTTGCCCTTCGGGTCTAGCATTGAAGTAGCTTCATCAAATATTATGATTTCTGGTCTCATTGCTAGAATTCCTGCAATCGCAACTCTTTGTTTTTGACCACCAGAAAGATTTTGTGGTTCGTAGTCCATAAATTTATTTAAACCAACTTTATCAATATACTCTAAAATAATCTTTTCCATTTCTTCAGATTTAACTAATCTGTTTTCTAAACCAAAGGCTATATCATCTTTGACAGTAGAACCAATAAATTGATTATCTGGATTTTGAAAAACAATACCTAGCTTTTCTCTGATTTTTGATATGTTTTCTTCATTAACACTTAAACCATCAATTAATATTTCCCCACTTTTAATAGGTAATAATCCTGCGATTAGTTTTGCTAAAGTTGATTTACCAGAACCATTATGACCAATTATCGTTGTATATGAACCTTGTTCAATATTAAAACTTATTCCATCAATGGCCTTAGTATCATCGTTATAAGAGAAATAAACATCTTTAAGTTCAATTAAACTCATACCTCTAGATTATACTATATATTTTAAATAATAAAAGCACTGCTAATGCAGTGCAACTTTCTTGTATAGAGCTTTAAATGCTTCATTTAAATCATCAATATCTTTGACAGTTTTTTCCATTGGGCACATATCATCACCTTTATTATTGATGATATAGTCAACTAATTTATCATATTCATATTCAATTCCGTACTTATCAAGAATTTGTTTACCAGATTTAGATAAAGTAAAGGCAAATACTTTTTTAGCTTTTGAATAAGCAAACAACATAGCGCTAGCCTTACCGATTACTTTATCAGCGATAATCAAATCTTTAAAGAAATAGCGATCTTCAATAATCTTTGAAATAACGGGTTTTATTCCACTATCATAGGAAAAATAACCATTTGAAGCAACAATAGAACAATTCTTTTCAATTAATATTTCTTTCTCTAACATAATAAAATTATATATCAAATACATTTTGAGTTATAATTTATTTATCAAATAGAAGGAGAAAATATATGCCATTAGTAACATCAAAAGAAATGTTTGAAAAAGCTTATAATGGTGGTTATGCTATCGGAGCTTTTAATGTTAACAACATGGAAATTATTCAAGGTATTACTGAAGCTGCAAAAGAATGCAATGCTCCAGTTATCTTACAGGTTTCTAAAGGCGCAAGAGCTTATGCAAACAGAACTTATTTAGTAAAACTAGTTGAAGCTGCAGTTATTGAAACTGGCTTACCTATCGTTTTACATTTAGACCACGGTGA
>CADBMV010000068.1 GCA_902795865.1 uncultured Erysipelotrichaceae bacterium
ATATAGTGAACTTGAGTAGAATGTACCGATAGCAACATCACCTCTGATTAAAGGTCTAATACCTTGTGAATCATCAACGAAGAATTTACCATCTGCACAGTATTCCCAAAGTTTTTTCCAACCATCTACAGAAACACCACCAGCTGGTGAAGATGGATCAACATATGGATATAAAATTGAAGAGTTGATATTAGCGTTTGTTGTACCACCAACTTTATTTTGACGATACCATACTAAATTATGTTCTTTAGCATAATCAACGATATCACCCCAGTGTTGAAGATGAATTTCTTCACCATTTGTACCATATTCGTCAGTTCTGTAAAGCATTAATACGTTTTGAATAACCAAGCCATAAGCTTTGCCATCATACTTGTAAACGCCAACTTTGTCAGCCCATGATGGAGTCCAATCCATGATTCTTACATTTTCATATTGATTGTTTACTAATTGACCCCAACGAGTTTCATTTAAACCGAAAATAATATCACCATCTTTATTTTCGTTTGCAGCTTGTACAGCTACATTATCTCCAGAGATAACTGATGTATCATCAATAGAGATTTCAAATCCTGCTTCTTTAGCTGCATTAATTAGCCAAGTTGTTCTTTCAGGTGAGTTAGAGTTTGAATAAATTCTAATTACATAATCAGAAGCATCATCGCCGCCTTGATTACCACCTGAATTGCCACCATTACCACCAGCACAAGCAGTCAAGCTTAGTAGTAACGCAAGAACTAGAACAAAAATACTAGTTTTTTTCATAGTCTTTTCATTTTCTCCCTTCTAATAAAAATAACTACTAATACAATTATATAACATCTGAAAGCGTATACAAAGCTTATTAAAAATTCTCGTTTTTTAACAAGTTGGTGCCCTTTCTACTATTTAGATATCCTTTTAATAATGCAACCCAGTCAGTTTGAATAATATCAAAGCCCATATCAACTAGTTTTCCCCATGTTTCATCAAAACCTTTAATAATCGCATTATTATCATCTAATCCAGCACATATATTATGTTTTTCTAAACAACTAATAGTTTCACAATTCACGAATGTAAGTAAATCATTATCTTTATAAAACTTAAACATTTCTTCACTTATTAATTCACTATCTAAACTACTAAATAATAGTTCAACTGCAACCATATTAATATCATATTTAAGACATAGATCTAATTCTTCTGAATTAATTAAGATAGGCATAAAAGGAATATTTTTTCCTTTTGCCTCTAGTGTTTCTAATAATTGTTTTTCTGGATGACATTTTAATAAATAATGGTCATAATCTCTTTTACTTAAAAATTCTATTATTTCATCCCAATATGACCACGATCTATCAATATTGAATAAAACACCAGGATAAGCATCTAAAACTTCTTCTAATCTACTAACTTTTAATCCACTAGGGTAATTTAGCCAATTATATAAAACTAAATCATCTATTTGTTTACTAGTTAAATTTCTTATATCATCATCTAAATGTAAGACATGTTTTTCTTGGTTGTCATGAAAAACATAGAATACATTATCTTTGGATAAAATTACATCAAGTTCTAAAATATCTGCACCTTGTAGTAAAGCAGATTTCATAGTGTAAATATTATTCTGTGAAAGATTACCTCCACAAGATCCTCTATGCGATGTAACAAGCACTCCTTCTTCTCTAGCTTTCAAAAATAAATTATTTTTCATATTTAATCCACTCCAATCATTAATATTGTTGAAACATTTCTTATCATCCCTGCTACATTACCAATAGAAGTTGCAGGATAACTTATTTCTTTTAATACTCCATCCTTAGATATACTTAATACACTAGATGCCCCACCATCCACATTCATTAAATATTTCACATCAGGATAAACTTTTCTAACTAGGCTACACATTTGTTGATAGGTAGCACCCAAGGTTTCTTCATTTCTTCCATCAAAGACGCATACTATTAAGCTACCATCATTTAATTTTCCTAGTGCAGTTCTAGGATGCTTACTAGGTTTTTCTATTGCGGTATCTTGAGATAATTTGCTTAGTGGTGATAACCATCCTTCTTGTATTAAACTATCAATAGTGAAATCTTTTCCATCATCTATCAGCATCATTCCACCACCATATGCAAGCTTAATGTTTTCTGTTTCATTTAAGTGTATTTCAATCTTAGGATTATTTAACTTTAGTTCATCTTTAAAAGATAATACATAACCAACACAAGGAATTGCGACTTCACTATGTTTAATAGTAACCACCTTATCTTGAAGCATAACTATATTAGTTCTTTTAGCACCAACTAATTTTATATAATTGTCATTATCTTCATCATCAATAGAATAGTATGGTGTATATATTACTAAATCTTTATTTCTTTCAGTATTAAAACTACTACTATCAAAATAATATTTTTTATCATTAACCAATACATAACCAGACATCTTATCTAATTTAAAGAATTGTATTTCATCATTATTATCGTTTCCAAAAATAGCTTTATCATATAAAGAAATACTCTCAAACCTATCATCCTTTTTATAATCTAAATGACAATTAAATGATTCATCAATCTGTTCATCTAATCTATCTTTTCTTTGATTATTATAAGTGGTCATCAATTTAGATGTTGTGAAGAATAAAAAGTTATTAATAAAATAAGTTCCTTTGTAATCTTTTATTAATTCTCTTATATTTTCTTGTTTCATATTCTCTAATACTTTAATATTAAAAGGTTTATCAACTTTAATAGTATGCATCACTAAAGAATCTTCATCAGCTTTATATTCAACTTTTTGGTAATTATATTTACTTAAATCAAGTTCTTGAATAATTCTATTATCATTTTGATAAATATTATCAAAGTATTTAGGATATTTACTAAATAAATTGTCTATATCTTTATAAATATTTAATCCATAATCTTTATGTAGATAATACAGTTGAGAGTATGTTAGTATAGACTTCTTTGTTAAATATACATAATCTGTGATATCAAATCCTGAAGGTACATATAATAGATGTCTGCCTTTTCTTTGATTCACAAATGCTTTTGTGATGTAAGTATCTGCTTTAGCTAAAACAAAACTATCTATCTTTAAATCTCTTAAAGCTAAGTATGCACCTTGTCCTGTACATATTAAAACACAATCATCATTATCAATAATGTTTTGAATTACTTCAGTATACTCTATTTTATTAATGTCTAAAGTATTGCCTAAAAACTTTAATTCAAACTTAGTTTTATTAGTAATTTTATTTAATAGATTATTTAAAGCAGCTCTTTCTATTTCATCTTCAACAACATATAAAACATTATTCTTAGTCTTTAATAATTCTTCTAGAATATCTATTTGATTTAAACCATCTATCAAAATATCTTCATCATCCACAATAAAATCTTTGTTGTAATGTTTTAATCTAATACTTACTAATTCTTCATAAATATCTTCTATACACATTGAATCTAAATGATTAAAATCAGAAAAATATCTAACTAAATCATTCATATAATTACTATATATAGTATTATCAATTATTCTTTCTTTATGAAGTTTATCTATTCTTTTATCAATAATACTAAAAGATGTTTTAGAGTAAACAGCTTGAAATTCTTTATACTCATAAAAAGTATATATCGTATCACTTCGATATGTATTACGAAAATATGATCCTATTTTTCTATTTGACTTAGCTATATTTAGATAATTCATATACTATTTAAACTTAATATTTCCACTCTTTAAAGCTTTTTCTAAAACTGAAATACTCAATAAAGTCATTTCATTATATTCTTTAGCTTTCTTTAGGTCTTTTTCATTTATTAGTCTTTTAAACTCTACATATTCATGGTAATGAGGAAGTTCATAATGCTTATTTAACTTATATGTTTTTTTCTTACCTGCATTATCAATATGATTAACTTCATAAATTATACTAGAAGCATAATCAGAATTAATAAAACCTTTATCGCCTTGTATACAAACTTTAGTTGGTGCCTTACAATCTTTAGCTGCAACACATGTTGCTTTGAAATTTCCATAATCTAATACTAAAACACCTGATGTATCAATCTTTTTATAAATATTTGGATAGTAAGATACTTTTTTAGGTTCGCCAAATATTCCTAAGACAAAATTAATATTATAAATACCTAAATCCATTAAAGCACCACCTGCTTTTTTATAATCAAACGCAGGTAATACAATACCTTTTTTAAATTTATCGTATCTAGAAGAATATTGAGAAAAATTAATATCAACTAATTTAATATCCCCTATTTCTTTTACTAATTTCTTTATATTTTCATAATTAGGCATATGTAATAAAGTTACTGCATCAAAGATTATTCTTTTTTTCTTATGAGCTAAATCTATTAATGCTTTTGCCTGTCTATAAGTTGGGGTAAATGGTTTTTCAACTATTACATGTTTACCATTCTCTAAGGCTTTTTTAGCTATTTCATAATGAAGATGATTTGGTGTAGCTATATATATTACATCAATCTTTTTATCTTTAAGAATCACATCATTATCTAATGCATAATAATCAATATTGTATTTATCTTTTAATTCTTTAAGTCTAGTTTCAGTATGAGATGATATTCCCACATAATGAAAACCTTTAACTTTCTTAGTAGTTTCAATAAAACTAGGTACAATAAATCCTGATCCAATAATTCCTACATTAATCATTTTCTTTCCCCCTTAATATTTCAACTTGCAAGACTTAATAGCTCTGTCTAAAACATCAGCTACTAATAATGTTGTTTTATTATGCTCATAAGCTTTAGCTAAATCCTTTTTCTTGTAAATATTTAAGAACTCTTTAAGTTCATATTTCCATGCACCAAATTCATCATCTTGTTCACTAAAGTTATCTTCTTTACCATCATTCATCTTTAAAGTATATGAACCACATCTACTTGTGGTGGTATTGCATCTTAAATATCCTAAATCTCCCTGTACTAATGCATAACAATCAGCTTTACAATCCTTACCTGCAATTAATTCAGCTTTAAAAGAACCATAATCTAGAATTAATACTCCAGAAGTATCAACACCCTTTTCAATATTAGGATGATAATAAACATTTAAAGGTTTACCAAACATTCCTACAACAAAATGAATATTATAAACATTTAAATCAAGTAAAGCTCCTCCAGCCATATTTTTATCAAATACAGGTTGAATAATTCCTTTTTTAAAGTTTTCATATCTTCTTGAATATTGTGAAAAGTTAGCAACAACCATCTTTATTTCACCAACTTTATCTTTTAATTTAATCATCTTCTTATATACAGGATTATGTTTTGTGACTATTGCTTCAAAGATAATTAATTTATGCTTTTTAGCATAATCAATTAGTTTTTTAGATTCATCATAATGTACAGTAAATGGTTTTTCTAATATTACATGTTTACCATGTTTTAAAGCTTTCATAGCATATTCATAATGCAAAGCATTTGGTAAACCAATATATACAACATCTATCTTTTCATCATTTAAAAATTTGTCTAAATCTGTAGTATAGTAATCAAACTCTTTTTCAAATTTAATTAATTTTTCTAAGTGTCTGCCCCAGATAACTCTTAAATGATAATCTTTATATAACTTAGAAACCTCAATAAAAACAGGCACAATAAAGCCTGAACCAATTACTCCTACATTCATGATTGTCTTCCTTCCATACTTTTATTCATCTATATACATTATAATATAAAGCAATATTATATAATTATGTTGAAATGATAAAAGCAATATTTTTAGATTTTGATGGTACTACTTATTCTCATAACTTAGGTGGAATACCAAATAGTACATACAAAGCTTTAAAGAAAGTTAAAGAAAAAGGTATTCTTACCTTTTTATGTACAGGAAGAGCATATTCTGAACTAGAATGGTTTGATTTGTCTAAATTAGATATAGATGGAATCATTGTGTCTAATGGGCAACTAGCCTTTGATAAGAATCATAACATTATTTATTCAAGACCAATTGAAGGCATCTTAAAAGAGAAGCTCGTAGAAATTTTTAAACAGAAAAAACATCCGATGCATATATCTACAGCTGATGATATTTATATGAGTTTTGTGAACGATGTGGTTGTTGTTGTACAAAATGCGATATCTTCTAAAATTCCTGATATAAAAGAGTATCAAGGCGGAGAGTTTTATATGGCTTCTATTTATATTGATAGTAATTCTAGAACAGATGATTTAGATGAATTAGCTAAATATGGAGAAATAACATTCTGGCATAAAGATGCTTGTGATGTTGTACCAAAGGGTATAAGTAAATCTACAGGAATTGATTTAGTGTGCCAAAAATATAATATTGATGTAAAAGATACTTTAGCTGTAGGCGATGGTGAAAATGATATTGCGATGTTGAAACATTGTGGTATTGGAGTAGCTATGGGCAATAGCACCCAAGCAGTAAAAGAAATATCTGATTATATAACAGATGATATTGATAATGATGGTCTTTTTAAAGCATTCAAATATTACAAACTAATATAAAGGAGAAATTATGGAATACTCATTTAAAAAAATTAATATTGAAGCACCATTCCCAACAACTCAATGCGGGCATTCTTCACAAACAAATCTTATTTATGATTATCATGATCCTTTATATTGTAGAGCATCATCTTTTAAAGATGATAATAATTGGATTATTCATTTATCTTTAGACTTATTAGCTTTTGATTTAAAACATCGCAATCTCATACAAGACTATTTAAGGAATTATTACGCAAATAATAATCTTCATTTAATAACTTCTAGTACACATACACATTATGCAAATAGTGTTAGGGATGATAAGTATGTTGATTATTTATGTAATTTATTAAAAGAAGAATTAATCAAGATGGAATACAAAGATATCAATAATGTTACAACTTCTTATCAAAGGATTCATTGCACTGCAGTAGGAAAATCTAGAATATCTGATTATGAAACAAATAATGAATATTTAGGATTAATAAAATTTTATGAAAACGATGATAATTTCTTTAATATAATTTACTATAATTGTCATCCAACGATACTACATGCCAATGTTCCGTATTTCTCAAGTGAATATCCAGGATATGTCTTAGCTAAATTGGAAAAACAATATCCTAATACTGATTTCACCTATATGCAAGGTGCAGCTGGTGATATCTCTTCTAGATTTGTAAGATCTGGACAAGACTATGATGCTTTAAAAGAACTTGGAGATAATTTATATAATCAAATAATTGACTTAATGAAACAAGAAGTTGATAAAGTACCATTACAACTTGAATATAAAGAAGTACCTTTAGAGTATGAACACGAATTTACTCCAATTGATTTATCACAAATTAGAGCAGATTTATCTGAAAGAGAATTAGAAACAATCAAATTAGGTCAAGAAGCTAGAAAGAAACTAGAAGAAAAAAACAATCCATTATTTACTACATTAATTAAAGATATTATTATTTCATCATTAAATTTTGGCAGTATTAAATTTATATTCTTTCCTAACGAAATATTCTCTGAATATATGAATTATTTAGATTTAAATAAAGAGTTATTAGTAAGTTATTCTAATGGTTATGGACCATATGTGTTACCAATCGACTTTAAATATATAACTTATGAGATGTTTACAGATACTCTTACAAAAAAGACAAAAGAAAAAATAATTGAGATATTAAAAACGATCTAATAATAGATCGTTTTTATCTAGATTATAAGTGCTTTTCTATCATAATAATATTTTGTAAATAACTTTTTATTTATAAAGTCTGCAAAGCCATCATTTTCAACATCTAAATCAGTTATAAAATCTGCGCAAGCTTTAGTATCATCTGCGCCATTTAATAAACACACTCCTACTCCGGCAATTAGTGTATTAAAAATGAACTATTACTAGTTCATTTCTTTCTCAAACTCTTTTTAATATTTTCAAACGCTTCAGGAATAGAAAGTGTTTTACTATTTTTTGCTTTAATATAGTTTTTCTCTTTTTCTTTAAGTAAGTTATATAAGGTTTTATATGCCTTACTAATTTCAAAACTGTCTTTGTATATTACTTTGTCATCTTCTAATTGAACTTCTAAAGTGTCATGTCCATTATCTCTATTTACAGACCATTGTTTAATCATAGTAAATGGTATGAAACATGCTAACTTAGCTTGTTTATCACCATAAAACAATATTCCTGAATCAAAAATATCTATTACTTTATAATCTTCTATTTCTTTAAAAACAATAAAACTTAAAAGAATGCAAAAAGCCCCCAATATTCTAGCAGTAAAATGATTCACAAATAATAAAGCTATACCAATTGCTCCAACAATCATAATAGGCATCTTAGGTTTAAAATTAATTGCCTTTACAAAATTACCTTGTGTTTTAACTTCTTCAATAGGTAAGTATTTTAATTCTTGATTTTCCATAATCTAATATTATCATAATAAAAAGCTATTACATCAGTAATAGCTTTTGTTTCATAATTGATAATTCTTATAGACCGTTCTTACTTAATAATTCTAAGAAGTTTTCTGTTTCATTCATAGTAGTTAATCTACTATTTAGAACGCCACCTCTCATTTCAGCAATTTGACGATATATCTTAGCATCATCTGCAGTTACAGCAATTGATTTAGTAACCATCTTGTATTCTGTTCCTTGAATTGGTGCAGCATTTCCTACATTAACTTCTTGAACTTCTAAACCTGATTCTAAGATTGCTAGAGCATCTGAAGGGAACTTACAAATAACAAACATTGTTTCTTCTGGATGTTCCTTAGCATAATTTAAAGTTTCTTCAATTGAAAATACATATACTGTATTTCCTCTAGCAGCCATTGGTAATGCCATTTTTTGAATTGGATCTGCAGCTACTTTATCATTACAAACAATAATCTTATCTGCTCCAATTGAATTCATCCAAGTAACAGCAACCTGACCATGAATTAATCTGTTATCGATTCTTAAATGTTTAATCATATAAAACTCCTCCATTTCTATTATATAACATTTGTATAAACGCTTACATTTAGTGTAAATTATATTGGTATTTAAAATCAACTAATCTTCAATTTCTATTTTATATCCTTCAACATAAGACTTTACAAAATTAGAAACTATCGTTTTAGCATTATTAGTAGCCTTATTCAATAATCCTTTATCTATAGCTTTTTCTTCTTCAGAATGAATTAAATCCGCAAAAGAAACAGCATAGTTTTCTGGACTTATAGGATTAAGGATATTATTCTTAATTTCATAAAATTGGTAAGAATCAGGATCAACGCTAGAGCTAATTATCTTTGCTTCTGGTAGTTTTATTTTAATAACATTATTTTCTTTATCAATATTTACTTCAATACCTTTAAAATCAATGCCAGCCATGATTTCACCATCATAACTATAAGTAAAACTATTACTAGTTAAAGGAATGTTTGTTTTAAAGTCGATACCTAAAGATGATAAATCCAAAACTTTTACATCTTGAACAGTCTCTGAACTTGAAAAATAATAATCAGCAGTAATTAATTCACCCATTTCTTTCAAACCTGAAGAAATAGTTTCATTAAGCACAGCTATATCATCTTGAATAATTCCTTCATTTTCATTAATTGATATCGGTTGATTTTTACTATATACTTCAAAATACCACCAAGTACCAACAGTACATAGTATTCCTACCAACAATAATAGCTTAATAACGTTTTTTATTTTCACTTCTTACTCCTATTTTTTAGATAATTCTACTCCAGCATTCCATGCTTGACCAGCTTTTTCACCAACAACATAATATCCATTTTGGAATTGATCAAACATTAATGCGTTTAGTTTAGTAACATCTACTTTATTCTTATCGTTTAATACTTCTTCATTAGCTTTAACATTTACTATTTTTCCAACAATACCAAAGACATCATTTGTCTCAACTATTTCTGATAGTTCACATTCCATAACTAATGGAAATTCATCAATGATTGGAGCATTAACTCTTTCACTTTTAATTGCAGTGTAGCCACTTTTTTCAAACTTATCAGGATTTCTATTAGCAGATACTATGCCATAATAATCTGCAACATCCATATGCTTTTTATCAGCTAGAGAAACACAAAACGCTTTAGAATGTTTAATGTTTGCGACAGTTTTATGAGTTTCTGTTAGAAATAACATTATCTTATCCATGTCACATATTTGTCCCCACGCAGCATTCATAACATCAACTTTTCCATCTTCGCCATATGTAGAAACCATTAATACAGGCATTGGGAATAATGCAGGTAAAACACCTAAATCTTTTTTCATAATCTAATACCTCTCTTTATTAAAATTTTACCAAATTTCCTGTGATAATATGTTAAAGTTAAATTAATATAACAAATATTTAATAATCATATTATTAGGAAAGGAAATTTATGACAGACAATACAAACAAAGTACTACAAGCTATTGATCAAAATCCTGATTTATTAAATCAATTATTGAATGGTGGTTCTAATGAACTCACTAGATCAGCAAACAACACAAATCCTATTATCAATATTTTAGGAACTGATGTGAATCCTCAAGAATTAAACACTGTTTCTCAAGAAGTTGCATCTAATCCTGTTGTGCAATTATATCTTGCATCTTCTGGAAGTTTAGATCCAAAAGATTTAGTGGATTATGTAGGTGGAGTAAATGGTACTCGTGCTGGAAACAATCAAGCAGTAAGAGCTCTATTTGATGGAAGATTAGATTTAAAAGAAATCATGATAATCATGGTATTATTAAAACTATTTAAGAGAAAGAATTCTAATACTTACAATAATTCGGCTATTGGACTACTTGGTTCTTTATTAGGTTTAAATACTAACTATAATTCAGGACTATTTACTAGTTTATTAGGTGGTAATAATTATTCAAATGGTTTATTTGGCAATAACTATAGTGGTGGATTATTTGGAAATAATTATTCATCTGGATTATTTGGAAATTCATACAACACAAATTCTGGTTTAGGAAACTTCCTAGGTTTAACAGGTAATGGTTATAACAACTCAGGTTTATCTAATCTTATGAACTTTGTGAATGGTAACTATAATACTAATCCGCAATATAATGCTTTATATAATATTCTTAATCAAGCAGCACCTAATGCAGTTAATAGTAATGGATTAATTTCTGCAAGTGGATTATTTAATGTAATAAGCCAAATGATGGGATATTAGAATTAATTAAAAATGATATTAAAATGACACGAATAAATCGTGTCTTTTTTATTCCTTTTTTAGCAATAAATTTAGCACCTTTTATGGTATTATATAAATGAAAGAAGGTGTCAATATGAAAGAATTAAAAACTAAATTTGTACCTATTTCTTCTTTAAATAGAGGAAATGCGATTAATGTAATAAATGATATGAAAGAAAGCGATTGTGCTATCTATATCATGAAAAACAATTCTCCTGAAGCTGTAATGATTCCTGTGGAAACATATTATGATTTTCAAGAATATTTATTTTATCAAAAAGTTGAAGAAAGACTTTTTGAATATAATACCGATAATGATAAAAAAATGTATTCTTTAGAAGACGTTATGAAAGAATCAGATATCACTAAAGAAGATTTAGATAGCATGAAAGATGTTGAAATAGATTATGAATAAATGGAAAGTATTTTTTAGCCAAAAAGCACACAAAGATTTTTTGTCTCTTGATAATCATCAGAAAAGAATTGTCGCCAAAGCAATTGACAAAGTATCTAGTAATCCTCTTCCTTTTACACAAGGTGGTTATGGTATACCGCTAGGTAATAAACATGGTTTTGATTTAACTGGATTATGTGAAATAAAACTTAGAGGACAAAACCTTAGAATAATATACAAATTATTTGAAGCCTTTAGGTAATATGTCAAGTAATTGACTTATTATAAATTAATTAGTTCTTTGAAAATAGCGCACTACGAAAACATCTTTTGAA
>CADBMV010000069.1 GCA_902795865.1 uncultured Erysipelotrichaceae bacterium
AAATGCCTATGCAAAACTGGGGTCCTGATTTATCTGAAATAGATTTCCAAGATTTTACATATTATCGTACAGTTTCTAATAAAACAGAAAGAAGTTGGGAAGATGTTCCTGAAGAAGTAAAGAATACTTTTGAGAAATTAGGTATTCCTGAAGCAGAAAGGAAGTTTTTAGCTGGTGTAACAACACAATATGAATCTGAAGCTGTATATCATAATATGCTAGAAGAAGTTAAAGAAAAAGGTGTTATCTTTTTAGATATCGATTCTGCTTTAAAAGAATATCCAGATTTATTTAAGAAATACTTTGGAACTATTGTTCCTGCAAGTGATAATAAATTAGCTGCCTTAAATAGTGCTGTGTGGTCAGGAGGTAGTTTTATATATGTTCCTAAAAATGTTGAATTAGAAAAACCATTACAGTCTTATTTCAGAATTAATTCTGAATCAATGGGTCAATTTGAAAGATCAATTATTATTGTTGATGATGGAGCTAAGATCTCTTATGTAGAAGGATGTACTGCACCTCAATATACGAATGATTCAATGCATGCTGCAGTTGTTGAAGTATTTGTAGGTAAAGGTGCAACTTGTAGATATTCATCAGTACAAAACTGGTCATCAAATGTTTTAAATTTAGTTACTAAACGAGCTAAAGTTGAAGCTCATGGCACAATGGAATGGATTGATGGAAATATTGGGTCACGCATTTCAATGAAATATCCTGCTTGTATTTTAGCGGGAGAATATGCTCATGGTCTATGTATTTCTATTGCTGTAGGTAGCAAGAATCAATACCAAGATACTGGTTCTAAAATGATACATTTAGCTCCACATACATCTTCTTCAATTGTATCTAAATCAATTTCAAGAAATGGTGGTGTTACTAATTTTAGAGATTGGATTCACTTTAGTAAAAACGCTGATTATGCTAAGTCTAAGATAGAATGTGATACTTTAATTCTTGATGATATCTCAAAATCAGATACTATTCCTAAAAATGTTAATGAAAACAATTTATCTATTATCGAACACGAAGCAAAAGTATCTAAGATTTCTGAAGATGAAATATATTATTTAATGTCTAGAGGCCTTTCTGAGCAACAAGCTCAAGAAATGATTATTATGGGCTTTTTAGAACCTTTCACAAGAGAACTTCCTATGGAATACGCAGTTGAACTAAATCAATTATTAAAGCTTGATATGGAAGGCTCTATTGGTTAATGAAATGTTATACTATAGTTAATGTATCTACTTGAAGTATATGTTACAAACGCTAATTTAAATGTAAATAAACCTTTTACTTACTTGTCAGATAATGCAGTGAACAAATTTGTAAGAGTTAAGGTATCTTTTCATCATAGCGACAATATTGCTTTGGTTTCTAATTGTACATATACCGATTTAACAATTGAACAATTAGAAAACAAATTTGGATATATATTATTAAAGATAAAAGACGTTATAGATGATAGTCCAATAATTTCTGATGAAATCTTTAATTTAGCTTTTTGGTTGTCTAAAACAACAATTTCACCATTGATATCTTGTTTAAACACAATGCTTCCTAAAGTATTAAAGACAAGCAAGAACATCTCTAATCCAAAACAGTTAAGTAGATTTAAGAAAAATGAATTAAATTGTAAATTAACTGATAAACAATTAGAAGTATACGATAAGCTATATACAGGCATTTTAGCGAGTGATGCTAGAAAACTTAGTGTCTCTATTATTAATAAGTTAATTGAAAAAGGATTAATTGAACAATACTATCAAGAAGCTGAATATATTAATACTAGTATTGAAAAAACAACATTTAAACAATTAACACCAGATCAAAATAATGCATATGAAAATATTATCAAAACTGATAAGATGGTTTCTTTATTATTTGGTGTTACTGGTTCTGGTAAAACAGAAGTATATTTACATTTAGCTAGGCATTATCTTTCATTAGATAAAGATGTTTTGATTCTGGTACCAGAAATATCTTTAACTCCACAAATGATTCAAAGGGTAAAGGAAAGATTTGATGATGTAGTGTTTTATCATTCAGAACTATCTGATCAAGAAAGATATGAACAATATAAACGAGTTAAGAATAAACAAGTAAGAATTGTAGTAGGTACGAGAAGTTCTATTTTTTTACCATTCAATGATTTAGGGTTGATAATTGTTGATGAGGAACATGACTCATCCTATAAACAAGACAATATTCCTACATATCAAGTAAAAAACGTTGCTTTTAAAAGAGCTCACGACAATAAGTCTAAAGTCTTACTCGCAAGTGCTACACCATCTTTAGAATCGTATTCTAGGGCTTTAAAAGGTGATTATCAATTATTGAGACTTGATAAAAGGATTAATTTAAATCTTCCAGAAATTGAAATAATTGACCTTACAAAACAAATTAAAAATAGAAAGTCATATATAATATCTGAACCATTACATTATGAAATAAATAATTGTTTAAACAATAATAAACAGGCGATCATTTTATTAAACAGAAGAGGATATTCACCAATAATAAAATGTGGTAATTGTGGTTCAACTTTAATGTGTAATGATTGTGATACACCTCTTAATTATCATAAAGATGAGAATATCCTAAAATGTCATCAATGTTCAAGAATATATAAAATACCTTCAAGATGTCCTAAATGTAATGAAGATTCATTAATTTTCTATGGTTTTGGAACTAAAAAGGTTGAAGAAGAACTATCAAATCTATTTCCTAATGCCAATGTAGAAAGAATGGATAGAGACAATGTATCTAAAAAAGGATCACACCAAAGTATTTTAAAACGTTTTGAGAATAAAGAAATTGATATCTTAATAGGTACACAAATGATTGCTAAGGGTTTAGATTATCCTGATGTAACTCTTGTGGGAATATTAAATGCCGATTCTGGTTTAATGCATCAAGATTATAATTCTGCCAAAATAACTTTTGATTTGCTTATGCAAGCATCAGGCAGATCTGGTAGAGCTGATAGTTATGGAAAAGTATTAATACAAGCATTTAATACAGATCACTATGCAATTAAAGCAGTTTTAAATCAAGACTATGATTATTTTTATAATATCGAAATGAATTATCGAAATAAAACTAAATATCCACCATATTCTCATATTATAGAAATTGTTTTATCAGATATAAATGAATCTAAATTAAAGAAATCTGTAGATTATTTATTCTCTTTAGTATCAAAACTAAAATATCGTAAATATCAACCTCTAGAATTAGCTAAAATAAAAAAACAGCACAGATATCGTATACTAATCATGGATAAAGATTTATTGATGATGCTTAAAGACATACAGGTTGTTGTAGATAAGTACCTTAGTAACAAGAATATGTCACATCTTAAAGTAGATGTTGATCCACTTTATTTAGAATAATATGAATCAAAGACAATTAGCACTAAACATTCTTTATAAAACTATTAATGATGAATCATATTCAAATCTTTTAATGCGCAAAGAATTAAATAAACTCCCACTTCAACAAAGAGCTTTTGTTACAAATTTAGTAAATGGTGTTTTAAGAAAATATGAATACTTAAGTTTCCAATTAAATGATTATATTAATTCTTCTACCACACTAAAAGTTAAACTCATATTAATAATGGCATTATTTGAAAGATTTGCTTTAAATGAAAAGGATTATGTAGTTAATAATGAATATGTACAATTAGGAAAAAATAAATATGAAAAAGCTTTTATTAATGCAATTCTTCATAAAATTAAAAACCTTAAACAAGCTACTACTAATTCTAGTAAATATAATCTTCCTGAATGGATATGTAACTTATTAATGAAACAATATGATGAAACAGAATTTAATAAGATAGTTAAAGTCTATCAAACTATTCCTTCTGTATATTATCGTTTAAATACTAATAAAGCATCTTTAGATAGTTTAAGTAATTTAAATATTGAATATATTGGCAATAATATCTTTAAATCTCAAGACAATTTAATAAATAGTGATGAATATAAAAAAGGTTATTTCTATATTCAAGATTTTAATAGTGCTTCTTTATATAATCACTTAGATTTGAATGAAGATGATCTTTTATTAGATGTGTGTTGTGCACCTGGATCTAAATTATTTAATTGTTTAGATATTGTTAAACAAGAAAATGCTTATGCCAATGATATTAATGCTAATCGTGTTGAATTAATAAAAAAGATGGCCAATAAATTAGGCTTTGATAATATTCATTATTCAAATTATGATGGAAGAGATTTAAAAGATAATCTAAATATTAAATTCGATAGAATACTTTTAGATGCACCATGTTCAGGACTAGGAGTTATTTCTAGAAAACCTGATTTAAAATTTCATATTAAACCTGAAAGTTTAGATGAATTAGAAAAACTACAAATGCAATTACTTGAAAGTATGAATGATTTATTAAAACAAAATGGAATTTTACTTTATAGTACTTGTACATTAAACAAAAAAGAAAACTCAAGATTAATTAGAAAGTTTTTATCTAGTAATATTGATTATGTACTATTAGATGAAGATACAATTATTAATGATATGGGTGATTGCTTCTATTATGCTAAATTGAGGAAGAATAAATGAAATCAATATATGACTTAAATATGAATGATTTAAATGAATATTTACTTGAAAATAATTTTAAGTCTTTTCATAGTAAACAGATATTTAAGTGGCTATATGAAAAAAGAATTAGTAGTTTTGATCAGATGTCTGATATTTCAAAGACAATGATTGAAAAATTTAAAGAAGATTTTACTATTGAAGATTTAAAGATTGTTGATAAACAAGTATCTAAAGATGGTACAGAAAAATATTTATTTGCATTAAGTGATGGTAGTCTAATTGAGACAGTATTGATGATTTTTGATTATGGTTATTCAGCATGTGTTACATCACAAGTTGGTTGTAATATGGGATGTAAATTCTGTGCTTCAGGATTATTAAAGAAACAAAGAGATTTAACTAGTGGAGAGATTGTCTTGCAAGTTTTAATGATCCAAAAAAGATTAGATGAAATTAATGAAAGATTAGGAAATATTGTGGTTATGGGAACAGGGGAACCATTTGATAATTATGATAATGTCATGAAAGCATTATCGATTATTAATGATCCTTATGGACTAGCTATAGGAGCTAGACATATATCTATTTCAACATGTGGATTAGTTCCAGGTATCAATAGATTTGCTCTTGAACAAGTTCAATATAATTTGGCCATCTCTTTACATGCGCCAAATGATGAATTAAGAAATCAATTGATGCCGATTAATAATGCATATCCTTTAGATGAACTATTTAAGGCACTTAAAAATTATGCTAGTAGTAATAATCGTCGTTTAACATTTGAATATTTATTAATTCAAGATTTAAACGATCAAGAGATACATGCCAAACAGATTAAAGAGTTATTAAAGGATTTAAATGCTTATATTAATTTGATTCCTTATAATAAAGTATCTGAATTAGATTATGAAAGTTCTAATGAAGAGAATTCTTTGAGATTCTATGATTTATTAAAGAAAAATGGTGTAGCAGTAACTTTAAGACAGAAAAAAGGTGATGATATTGATGCTGCTTGTGGTCAACTTAGAGCGAATAAGTTAAAATAGATAAGTATGGAATATTATTGTATTACTGATATTGGTTTAGTAAGAGAGAAAAACCAGGATTCATATTTAGCCATCTATAATGACTATGGCGATTTTTTAGTGTTGGTTGCTGATGGAATAGGTGGAGGAAAAGCAGGAGAAGTAGCAAGTGGTGAGACCATTAAATACTTTGAACATGCTTTTAGACAATCTGGACCTTTTGATAGCTTGGAAGATGTTGAGAATTTCTTAGAGTTTCATGTAAATAGCGCAAATAAACTTGTATATGACTTATCAAAGAAATATGATAGTTATTCTGGCATGGGTACGACATTAACTGGATTATTAATATGTAAATATGGAAATATATCAATTAATTGTGGTGATTCTAGAGTATATGGTTTTATAGATGATATTTGTGTCCATTTAACAAAAGATCATACTTTAGTTAATCAAATGCTAGAGAAAGGTCAAATTACTTTTGAAGAGTCTTTAAATCATCCTAAAAAGCATTATTTAGTTAAAGCTATTGGTATCTTTGATAAGATCTCTAGTGATATTCATCCTGTAAAACAAATGGATTATTATTTAGTTTGTTCAGATGGTTTACATTCTTATGTTTCTGATTATGAAATATCAAATATTGTTACTGATAAAGAATTATCTGTTCAAGAAAAAGTTGTTGAATTAAAAAATTTAGCTTTATTAAAGGGTGGTTTTGATAATATTACTATTGTTTTAGTTGAGGTGAAAGATGTCTGAGTATATTGGGAATCGTTATCGTGTCTTAAAACTTATTGGTAAGGGTGGTATGGCATATGTGTACCTTGCTTTTGATACGATTTTAAATAGAGAAGTAGCGATAAAGGTTATGAAATCTGATATGTCAGACGATGATCTTGCTTTGGAAAGATTTAAAAGAGAAGCTGGAGCTGTAACTCAACTTTCTCATCCTAATATTGTGGATGTATATGATGTTGGTGATGAGGCCGATAGACATTATATTGTTATGGAGTATGTTAAAGGATATACTTTAAAACAATTAATTAAAAAAAGAGGTCCTATTCCATTTAAAGAAGCAGTATGGATGATGAAGCAACTTGCAGGGGCTTTAATGGAAGCTCATCGTAATAACGTAATACACAGAGATGTTAAATCACAAAACGTATTAATAAAAGATGATGGTACTGTAAAACTATCTGATTTTGGAATTGCTTTAGCAAACAATGCAATGCAAATAACAAAAAAAGATTCTGTATTAGGATCTGTTCATTATTTGGCTCCAGAACTATCACAAGGTAAACAAGCTACAATGCAATCTGATATTTATTCATTAGGTATTGTATTTTATGAATTATTAACAGGTGATGTTCCTTTTAAAGCTGATACTCCAATTAATGTTGCATTAAGACATATTAAAGAAGATGTTCCTTCAGTTAGAAAATTTAATCCTGAAATACCTCAATCTGTTGAAAATATCATCATTAAAGCAACCGCTAAATCTTTAAATAATAGATATAAGAATATTGCTTTGATGCTACAAGATTTAAATGAATGTTTAAAGAAAGATCATCTAAATGATCCTAAAATTGTGTTTGGTAGTGATACTAATAGTGCTAATGGTACTAATGTGCATGTTTCTGATTTAGCTAATAGAAATCAATCAGAAAAAAGATCACCAATCTCAATTATCTTTTTAAGCTTAGTATCAATATTATCAATTGCAGCAGTACTACTAGTATTATTCTTATCGGGTATTATAGGAAATCGTACTAAATATGTAGTAGTACCTAATTTAAAGAATCTAACTGTTCAAGAAGCTAAAGACTTATTAGCACAAAAGAATTTAGAAATAGATGATTCTAGAATAACTTGGACTTTATCAGATGATGTTGAAAAGGATTTAATTATTTCTTCTATTCCTGAAGCTGATGAAGAAGTTGAAACAGGTACTAAGATAAAGATCACTGTTTCTAATGGTATTTATTCAATATTAAAGAATTATGTTGGTACTAATTATAAAGATGCTTTAGAAGAATTAAATAAACTTAACTTTAAAGTTAAGACTTTACCAGTTGATTCAGATAAAGAAGCAGGTATAGTTCTTGAACAATCTTTAGAACCTGGTAGTAAATATGATGCATCACTTTCAAATGAAATTTCTTTAACATATTCACGTGGCGCTACAGTAATGATTGACCATTCTATTATTGGTATGCATATAGATGATGCCGCAAATTATTGTCAAAGCAATGGAATCAAATATGAATTTGTAAAACAAAATAGAGCTGATTTTACTAATGAAGAACTAGAAGATAGTGCTGTTGATCATGTAATAAAAACTAGTCCTGAACCAGGCTCTTACTATACTAAGAATTCTGATGTAATAGTTTATATTTATTATTACGGGGAGGATTAATATGATTATTTCACCATCAGTTTTATCTTTACATTATGATAAGTTTAATGAAGAACTTGACCTATTAAATAAACATGCTGACTGGATTCATTTTGATGTTATGGATGGTCATTTTGTGCCAAATCTGACATTTGGTCCAGATATCTTAAAAGCTTTTAGAAGAAATTCTAAATTATTTATGGATGTACATTTGATGGTTGAAGATCCTGTATATTTTACTGATGTCTTTGCATCAGCTGGTGCCGATAGTATTATCTTTCATTATGAAGCATTTAATAATATTTCAAGTTGTATTGATTTAATAGATAAAATTCATTCAAAGTATTTAAAAGCTGGTATCTCTATTAGACCTAATACACCTGTAGAAATAGTTGAGGAATTATTAGATAAGATTGATATCTTTCTAGTTATGTCAGTTGAACCAGGATTTGGTGGCCAAGCTTTTATTGAAGATTCTTACCAAAAGATAAAATATCTTGATGATTATAAGAAAAAACATAATTTAGATTTCATTATTGAAGTAGATGGTGGAGTTAATGATAGAAATGCTCATGATATTATTCAAGCAGGTGCTAATGCTTTAGTAGCGGGATCATTTATCTTTAATGGTGATATCGAAAATAATATAAATAAACTTAAAAACGCATAAAAAAACTTCCATATTGGAAGTTATGCTGCCTTAGCTTGATTTTTTAATGTTCTTAGTGCGCGGGCAGAAACGCGAACCTTCTTTGGTTTACCATCAACCAT
>CADBMV010000070.1 GCA_902795865.1 uncultured Erysipelotrichaceae bacterium
AAAGAAGATAATAACCATATCTTAGATGGTAATATCTCTTTAAGTGTATTAGATAAAACTAATGCTTCATTTAATACATCTAAATCAATTTATAAAGCAGTTATCTCTAAAGATGTTGGTGATAACAAATATTTATCTGGATTTACTTATGAAGCTAATAGTTTCTTTGTTTATCAAAAAAGACTATTAAATGAAGGTGAAGATCCATTTAATGGAGTAGGGGATCAAAAGATTAGTAGTGATTCTCCTTTGTTTGATTACTATAGAGGATTATTAGCGTAGTAATTAAATAAAACATATATTGTTAAAGGCGCTTCAAAACGAAGCGCTTTTTTATATGTTGTATTTGCGTGTCTAAAGCCGCTCCATTATAATGGGAAAGACAAAATATAAGGAGATTATATTATGAAGAAGGGTTTTCTTTTCGCGGTATCAATATGTTTATTAATGGGCTCTTTAACTGGATGTAAGAGCCACAGCTATAGTTTAAAAAGTAAAATTCAAAAGACTACTTTAAGCGAAAGCGCTATTCAAAATATATCTAAATATAAAGCTATCGGTGTTGGCACAATCGATAAATCTTCTCCTCAAAAAAGATATAAGTTCATTGATAAAGAGGCTGATGATGCTAATAATACTAATGACTATACATATAATCTTTTAGGTATGACTGAAAATGGCCTTATCGAAGAGTTAACATTTTTAGCAAATAACGGAAGCGAAGTTAAAAGTTCTAATTTTAACATTACTTATTACAACGAAATAGGTGATGATTTTGTGTTATTTTCCTATTTACCAATGGATGTGAAAACATACATTAACGGATATAAAAACTGGATGAAAAATGAATATGAAGGGATGAACAAAGAACAGATTGAGCAGCAGTGTTATTACATGCTTACTGGACCAATTAATAAACTTCGATACCATCTTATGTGGTCAATAAAAACAAGTAAAGGCTTTATTGATACATCGTTTCTTGTTCATAAAAGTAGTGGAAAGGTATTCCCATTTTCTATGCACAGATATTATGTTGACCCAAAGAAAATATATGGTGTCTTTCAATATAGCCTTCAGATAAATGATGATGAAACAAATCTGACCGCCGCTGATATGATGTTTCAATCGGTTGGCCAAGACTACATTAGTCATTACGATGAACTTCTCTCTTCTAACTATTTTGAAAATGGTTTCTTTGTTTCAGGTTCTTGCGGTGTTGGTAGCTTCGGTACGTATTGTGAAGGCACTTCAATCCTAACTTTTGATGAGCAAACACAAAATATAATAGTTGACTCGTTTACAGCGTTTAGCATTTATCAAAACGCCTGTGACAAGTGGGGCAACGCGATTGTCTCCTCTACTTTTAGTGGTGTATATAATCTTGTAGATAAAAAGATTAAGAGTCTAGATGTATTTGATGGTATGTTTGATCCTACTACTAGGCAATTTTACAAATATGATTATGTATATGATGATAATGGCTTCGAAGAAATGCTAATTTCTTTCTATGATGAAGATTTAGAAATTGAGTATAGTGTTACTATGCCATATCATTTTTGGTTTAATATTACTTCCCCTGAAAATGATGCTTGGATAGACAAAAAAGAAAAAATATGCTGGTTAGACAATGATATTATCAAGGTTAATTTAGACGAAAATGAACATTACGCTCAGCCTTTATATACTGTTATATCGTCTCTAGGCGATGACGCGTCAAATATCGTTTTTGCCTATGGTGATTATTACTATCTAAAAGATAACGCTATTTATAAAGTAGATACATCCAATAATTATGAATGCATTAAACTTGCCGAAGTGGATTATAGAATTAACAGCCTCTATTTAAATGATTTTGATAATTTAACTTTTAGTGGTTTAGATCTTTCCACCCTTCAGGAAGTAACTGGTTACATTACTCCTGACGATGAAGTAACTTTTGAAATTAACACAAATTCAAATAAAACAACTATATTTACTCCAATTAATTAGAGATTGCTAGTAATTATGAAATATAAATGCCTAATATTCGATATGGATGGTTGCTTAATTAATTCAAACGAAGTACAAAAGCAATCTCTTAAACTCGCTTATGATGAAGTCGTAGGCGATGACAAACAACCAACCTTTGAAGAATACAACAAGTACACTGGTGATTCTTTAAGTAATATCTTTATTAAATTAGGTTTACCACTTACCATGGTGGAACCATATCGTAGATATTCTAAGAATCTATTAACATTAAATTATATTGATCCATTATTAATATCTCTTATTAAAGAATGGAGATCTCAAGATATTAAGATAGCGATATGTACAGGTAAAGAAAGAGATCGTGTTATTCAAATATTAGAATACTTTAAT
>CADBMV010000071.1 GCA_902795865.1 uncultured Erysipelotrichaceae bacterium
CATTCTTGTGAGATGAGATATAGGCAGGATCATTACTGATAAGATAACCAGAGATTTGATTAACTGCATTATAACCTCTTTCTTCTAAAGCACTTGAAACTTCTTTTAAAAGTTGCTTCAAATTCTCTCTTTTAATCTCTTCAGAAGTAAACAACATTGTTCTAGAATTATTCATACCCATATAAACACCTCCCAAAACAATTATACACTATATATTTATATATTAAGTAGATTTTCAACCTCTTCTAGAATTATTTTAGATTCAGTATTTGTTCCTCCACCTTGAGCTAAATCAGGCTTTCCTCCACCTTTACCATTAGCTATAGCACAAGCTTTAGAAATGATTTGGCCACAATTAATACCTACATCAATAGCTTTTTTACCACAAGAAGCTACCATTGATAGTTTATCGGCATTCTTATTAACGATAAAGACAAATCCTCCATCTAATTTATTTTTAATGCTTGTAGCATAATCTTTTAGATTTCCTGAATATGAATCTAAATCTAATAATAAATAATTAAATTTACCATTATTTTTAGCTTTATTAATTAAAGAATTAGCTTCTTCATTCATTAATTTCTCTTTTAATAATCTAAGTTCATTACTATATTCACTATTTTCGTTTTTAAGTTGAATTAATTTATCATAAATCATATCAATATTCTTAAGCTTTAATTCATCTTTAATTCTATTTAGCTTATTTTCATATTCTTTGAACATATTATAAGAATCCATCTTTGTACAAGATTCAATTCTTCTAATACCAGAACCTATAGATTCTTCATAATTAATCTTAAATGAACCTAATTTAGATGTATTAGAAACATGTGTACCACCACATAATTCTTTAGATACATTTCCCATAGATACAACTCTTACTTCATCAGAATACTTTTCATCAAATAGTGCAATTGCTCCAGATTGTTTAGCCTCATCTATAGACATTATTTCAGTAGTAACATCTAAAGAATCATTAATGTATTGATTAACAAGTTTTTCTACTTCTTTTAATTGCTCATCTGATACTTTTTCATAATGAGAAAAATCAAATCTTGCATAATCTTTACAAACATAAGATCCAGCTTGGGCAATATGATTACCAAGAACTTTAATTAGTGCAGATTGAAGTAGATGTACTGATGAGTGATTAGCCATAATACGTTTTCTATCTTCAACATTTATTTTTAAATCAAATTCATCATTAATGTTAATGTTTCCTGAAACAACTTTAACTTTATGCATGAATTGTCCATTAGGAGCTTTTTTAACATCAATTACTTCAGCTTTACAATTATCATTTATAATTATGCCTGTATCAGCAACTTGACCTCCAGATTCGGCATAAAAACATGATTTATTAAATATTACTTCACCTTCTTTATCAATTGAAGCAACTCTATTACCTTGAATAAATAAACCTGTAACTTTTGCCTTGTCTTCATAGTTATCATATCCAGTGAAATTAAAAGCTTCATTAAATTCTAATAAATCAATTGATTGACTATGCATAGATTCTTCTGTATCTCTTGCGTTTCTAGCCATATTACGTTGGTTTTCCATACATTTATTAAAACCATCAAGATCACACTTTAATCCATATTCTTGCGCAGATTCAATAGTCATTTCTTTAGGAAAACCATAAGTATCATATAATTTAAAGATAACTTCACCACTTAAAATGCCATTAGAAGCCTTTTTAAGCTCTTCCTGGAGTAGTTTTTCACCATTTGATAATGTTAATAAGAAAGATTCTTCCTCTTTTAAAATAAGTTTTTTAACAAAGTCTTTCTTTTCTAATAAGTATGGATAGAAATCCTTCATATTTTCACATACTGTATCAACTATTTCATATAAGAATGGTTTATCAATACCAATATTTCTTCCATATCTCATAGCTCTTCTTAATACTCTTCTTAATACATAACCTCTTCCTTCATTAGAAAAAGTTGCGCCATCAGCTAAGGCAAAAACACATGTTCTAATGTGGTCAGCAATCACTCTAAATGCCATTTTATTTTCAGAGTATTTAACTTTAGTAAATTCTTCAGTTTTATGAATATATGGCAAGAATAAATCAGTATCAAAATTAGTTTCACCATCTTGTATCATTGCTACAAGTCTTTCTAAGCCCATGCCTGTATCAATATTTTTCTGTGGTAATTCTTTAAAATCTTTACGATCTACACCTTCTTTAGCATCATATTGTGAAAAAACATTATTCCATAATTCTACATATCTATCATTCTCTATTTCTTCAAAAAATAATCTTTCACCAATACCTTCAGGATCATATTTTTCACCACGATCATAATATATCTCTGAATCAGGTCCACAAGGGCCCTCACCTATTTGCCAAAAATTATCAGTAGACTTTAAGATATGACTTGGATCTAAACCTATTTGTTTAGTCCAAATATCATATGATTCTATATCATCTGGATATACTGTTACATATATTCTATTAGGATCAAAACCTATCCATTCTTCAGAAGTTAAAAATTCCCAAGACATTTTTAAAGATTCTTCTTTAAAATAATCACCAATTGACCAGTTTCCAAGCATTTCAAAAAATGTATGATGTCTTGATGTCTTACCTACATTTTCAATATCATTTGTTCTAATACATTTTTGAGCATTTGCGATTCTATTTGATTTAGGTTTTTCTCTTCCATCTAAATATTTCTTTAATGCGGCAACACCTGAATTAATCCATAGTAAAGTTGGATCATTAACTGGAACTAAAGATGCTCCTGGTTCAATCATGTGATTCTTAGATTTAAAAAAATCTAAAAACATTTGTCTTACTTGATTTCCACTTAAATTCTTCATAAGTTTTCCTCCTAAAAATAAAACGTCCTTATCTAAGGACGTCATTAACGCGGTACCACCTTAGTTCACATATAAGAATATGTGCCCTTGATATCTTTAACGCAGATATTACGTCAAACATTACTTTGATTTAAAGAAGTAGCTTCACTTATTAATGTATTCTTTCACCAAATAAATACTCTCTAATTTTAAATAAGTTACTTATCTTCTTAGTTATAATAACATAATTTTACAATCTTAAATAATTAATGTAAATTATCTTCCATCTTAATAACTTTTACAATTGCTGGAGATAATATTGCATTAGTTAATAATTCAAAGATAAAATTTGCTCCAACAAGACCAACAATCATATAGTTATAAACATTTTCAAAACCTAAACCTATAGCCCATGAGGTTATAGTTGGCATAAAGAATATTAAACAACAGATTAAAAATATACCTGTATTAACTATTGGGCAGGTTATTGAAGCTAAAATTGCAGCAATAGTTTTATTACCTTTAAATGTTTTATAGACTAATCCACTTAAAAATCCAGCTAGACAACCTTTTGAAATAACCGTAATAATTGTGCCAATAATACTAACAGCTAAAAATGCTGCAGCATCACCACTTATTAACACTACAAAACCAAAGACAAATCCTAACCATAGTCCTGCAAAAGGTCCATAGATTGCAGCTCCTACAACTATCGGAATTAATACTAAAGATATAGAAAATGGTCCAAATTTGATAAATGAACCAAGTAGTTGTAAAACTACAACAATAGCAGTAAAAATTCCAATACCAGTAATCTTTTTAATTCTTTCACTATTCATTATTTAACCTCAAATTCAATGTTGTGTTTCTTTTTTTCATAGACTTGTGTATTCCTTTTTCTAGTAGTGCAACACTACCAATTATCACAAGTTTTGTTTTAGCTCTACTTATAGCAGTATATATAAGATTTCTATTGAGCATATGTAAATTATAATTGCTTAAGATAAAATAAACAATCTGATATTCACTACCCTGTGCTTTATGTACAGACATTGCATAAGCAAGCGATATATCTTGTAGATCATCATTTTTATAGAATACATAAATATCCTGAAAGTTGATAAGTAGATATTTTTCTTTATTATTAACTTCTTCTAATATTCCAATATCACCATTATATACATCATCACTTGGTCTATTTTTTAATTGCAAGACTTTATCATTTTCTCTAAATATTGTATTTCCTACTTGTCTTTCATGTTTAGAAATATCAGATGGATTAAAAGTGTTTTGAAGTTGATCATTTAAAGTATCTATACCCCATTTACCTTTATACATTGGTGTTAAGACTTGTATTTCATCTAAAGAATAACCATTATCAATATCTTGTTTAATCAAACTAATTAAATCAAAGTTGCTTTCATTAATATCATAAAAATTAATATCTGTTTGATATTTATTAATATCAAAATCATCATTAATAATATCACTAGCTAAAGATATTATTTCACTACCACTACTTTGTCTATAATTTGTATTTAATCTTGTTAAAGAGAATTTATTAGAGATTATTAAATCATTTAATAAATCACCTGGTCTAATAGATGGAAGTTGATTATTATCACCAATAATGCATATTTTTTTAATACGAGAACATGCTTTTAATAAGGAAGTAAACAATGAATTATCAACCATTGAAAACTCATCAATTATTAAAGCATCATATAATATTGGATTATCTACATCAAATGCAAAAGTATTTGATTCTTTGTTCCATCTTAATAATGAATGAATTGTTTTAGATTCGCATCCACATATTTCGTTAATTCTTTTTGCAGCTCTTCCCGTTGGTGCTACAACAATTAAATTTGAAAAAGGATAAATCTGTTTAAACATTTCTACCATTCCTTTAACAATAGTTGTTTTTCCTGTTCCTGGTCCACCTATTATCATCGATATAGAATTATTAAAGAAATTTTTAATTGCTTGTTTTTGATTTAAATCATATTTAATAGCTAAATCATTTTCTATACTTTTAATACCATCATCTAATAAGAATTCATCAATTATCTCACTAGTATTAAATCTATTTAAAAAATCAGCAATATATTTTTCATCATAATAATCATTAAATAGATATAATCTATTATCTTGCCTATAAATATATTCTTTATCAATACATCTATTTAATATCTCATCTAAATTATCTAAACCACCATAATAATTTAATACACTAACTAATGAATCATATTCAATATAGATATCACCAGAATTAAATGTATAATCAGAAATAATATTGATTAAAAAAGCTTCTTTATATTTATTTTCAGAATCTTCAAAACTTATCTTAGAAGCAAAGTTTCTTACTTTATCAAATCCAATACCATAGATTTCATTATAGAATCTAAAAGGATTATCGTTTGCGACTTCAATAGTAGCTAATTTAAATCTATGAAATATCTTTTGAGCATCATTATTATTAAAACCATTAGAAACTAGATAAAACATTATTTCATTTTCAGGATCATTTAGATTTTGAAAACCTTCTTGTAAAGAAGATAATTGTTTATTCGTTAAATCCATTTCTAATATTTTAGAAGGATCTTCTTTTAATATATTTAATGTTTCACTACCAAAATGTTCATATATTTTTTCAGCTACTTTTTTACCAACACCTGGAAATGTTTTACTTTTTAAAAATGAAATTATTTCTTCTTTTTTAGATGGTAGATATTTATCTATAGAAATCATTGAAAATTGAAATCCATATCTAGGATGATCAACATACTCACCTTTTAAGACATATTTCTGTTTTCTTTCATAATCAAAAGATGGGCCTGTAACAGTTATAGTCCCATCATTTGTTTCAAATTTGCTGACCATATATGATTCAGACTTATATATGGTGTGAATAAATTCACCTTCAATAATTTCGATAATTTTATCTTCCATTATTAACTCTATCCATCAACATCTTATTTACATCAAGATTATTTAAATATGTAGTTTCAATGGTTCCTCCACCTAAAAGCTGCCCATTTAAATAAAATACTGCTTGTTGTCCTGGAGTGACAGCTTTAATTTTTGAAGGATATGTAAGCATTGCACTATTATCATCAATCTTTTTTATATGAACTTGATTATCAGCTTGTCTATATCTAAATTTACATTGAATATCTAATTCATCAGCAATATTTTCAATCCAATTAATATCTGTAATATAAGCACTATCAGACAAAAGATAATGTTCATTTTCAATAGAAGTTAAGTATAAAATATTATTCTTTACATCTTTGCCTACACAATAGTAAGGTCCTTTATTGCCACCAACACCAAAACCTTTTCTTTGACCAATAGTATAATAATAAACTCCTTGATGTTCACCTATTTCTTCTAATGTATCAATATCAATGATTTTACCTTTTTTCATTGGAATATAATTCTTTAAAAATTCTTTAAAATTTCTTTCGCCAATAAAACAAATACCAGTAGAATCCTTTTTATCAGCAATACTTAAATCTAATTTATGAGCAATATTTCTTACTTCACTTTTTAAAACATCTCCTAAAGGAAATAATGAATAATCTAAAGCATCTTTATTTACTTGTGAAAGGAAATAAGATTGATCTTTTGATAAATCTAAAGCTTTATAATATTTAGTTACATTATTCTCTTCTACTTTTTTAAAATAATGACCAGTAGCAATCTTATCAAAGCCATTTTCTTTTGCGAAATTTAAAAAAGAATCAAATTTAATATATTTATTACATAAAATATCAGGATTAGGAGTTCTTCCTTTTTCATATTCACTTACAAAATTCATGAAAACATTATCCCAATATTCTTGAACATAATCACTTCTTAATAGTTCTAGACCAAGTTTTTCTACAACCGCTTTAGCATCGTTATAATCTTGCTCTTGAGGGCAAATATCATTACCTAGAGTATTATTACCTAAGGTATCATTATTTAGTAATGAGTCCCAATTACGCATAAAACAGCAGGTAACATCGTAACCTGCTTCTTTTAATAAATAAGCTGCAACAGCGCTGTCAACGCCTCCAGATAAACCTACTAAGACTCTAGACATAGTTCATCACGTACTTGGCCACATGTCTCATAATGTGGACAATCATCATCACATTTAGAAATACTTCTAAGTCTATTAAATAGTTCAATTTCTTCTTCGTCATAACCTACTTGTAGATCTTTTTCATCTATTATGATAGGTCTTTTTAAGATAGATGGATTATTTACTATAAAATCACATAACTCATTTACAGACATTGATTCAATATCGATCTTATTTTCTTGAATTATTTTAGATCTTTTAGAAATAATATCATCTGTACCATTTTCTGTACGTGAAATTAAATATTTAATTTCTTCTTTATTTAAAAGAGTATTAAAAATATTCTTCTCTATAAACTTGAGATTGTTATCTTTTAAATAATTCTTAACTTTTCGGCATGAAGAACAGCCTGGTGATGTGTATACTACAATCATGCCTATATTATATAACATTAACTAAAATATATCTTATTTTTAATTTGAGTTTGATAATTTGAACTAAATTAATTATCCCTTTTTTTTGATATGATTTAATTAGAAAGTATAAAAGGTAGATTAAATGGATATAAAAGAAATTTATGAAGATTTAACCAGTGTAAACATTGATGAACAGAAAGATATCTGGGATGAGAGAGGAAAAGGTTATTATGGCGAATATTTAGTTTTCTCTTCATTATTTGCATATCTAAAAGATAACTCTAAAATTCTAATGAATTTAGAAATCCCAACAAAAAATGGAAAAAATACTGAAATAGATATGTTACTGATACACGAAACAGGATTATATTGTTTTGAAATGAAGTACTATAAAGGAGACATCTATTGCAATTTTGACCAAGATAATTGGGTTCAAGTATTTAGAACGGTAAAGAATAATTCATTTTTAAATCCAATTAAACAAAATAACTATCATATTAATGCACTACGTAATTTATATAATGATATTTCAATTTATTCATATATTATTTTTACAAATACTGATGTTGTTTTACATGACGGTAAAGGAAATACAGGTATTTTTGATAATAAATCAGTTAACAATTCTACAGTATGTACGCTTGAATGGTTTGATAAGAATATTGAAAAAACTATATATTCTAACAACTCTATCTTAACAACAGAAGAAATTAATATTATTTTCGAAAATCTATCAAAGTATACTAATAGCAAACAAAAAATAAATATAAATGATAATGGAAATACGTCGTTTGAAGATTATATTAATAGTTTTCATATTGCGTTTAATAAAAAATCTGATGAATTGGATGAAAAAATTAGACTAATAGAAATAAATGCAAAAAATAGAATCAAAAAGAGTAATATTCAAAAATATATTTCATATATTATTGCGTTTATTGCGGTAATTATAGCAGTATTAGGTTTAACAATATTACCAAAAGCTAGAATAAAAAATATAGAAAACAAATATTCAGAATTCTTTTCAAAATTTGAAATAGTAAATAAAGATAGTATTGTTGAGGCTTTATCTATTAATGATATAGTAAATTGCGATGACTTTAAAATTAATAAAATCGATAGCAGCAATGACATTATCAACTTTACTTTTAAAATTACCGGAATAAACAATTATTATGGAATTGCATTATCGCAAAATAGTCGTTTAATTGTAATGTTAAAAGATAACAGCGTTAAAGAGGTTGATATATTTTCAGATATTTTTGTTCCTGATATGATTTTAAGACCAAACGCTTTTGTTACACGAGCTTACGATGGATTAGGTTTTACTATAAAATCTGTAGATATTCCTTATATAAACGAAAATGATATAAAGTATATAAAATTAAACAATCTAAATGTTTATAAAATTGATGATTATAATAATCCTATTAAAACTAATGTAGAATTTGAAATATACTCAGGAAATTAATAAAATAAATTTGCAAAATAAACAAACTTTTAATATAGTATCTATAGGAAATAGTAGTTAATATTATTGATTATAGAGAGATTGCGTTTGGTGTAAGCAGTTACATTAATATTAATGAATTGGGACCTGCTATATAAATGGCGCTAGTCATTTACGTAATTCTGCGTTAAAGAATAAAGTTATAAATAAAGGTGGTACCGCGCATTTGCGCCCTTAATTATCACCTTTTTATTTTTGGGAGGTAAATTATGAAAAGAATGTTGTCAGGAATTAAACCTACTGGTCAGTTAACTTTAGGTAATTACATTGGTGCTTTAAGAAATTTCGTTAATTATCAAGATGATTATGAAATGTTTGTATTTGTTGCGAATCTTCATTGTATTACTGAATATCAAGATCCTAAGGATTTATCAAAAAATTTAACAGATGCAATTGCACTTTATTTAGCATGTGGTTTAGATCCAAAGAAAGCTACAATTTTCCTACAAACTGATGTTCATGCTCATGCAGAACTTGGATATATTATGGCTTGTAATACATATTTAGGTGAACTAAGTAGAATGACTCAATTTAAAGATAAAACTGCTAAAGGTGAAAAGAATATGACTGCAGGTTTATATACTTACCCATGTTTAATGGCTGCAGATATTCTTTTATATAATGCTAATTATGTACCTGTTGGCGAGGATCAGAAACAACACGTAGAACTTACTAGAGATTTAGCTCAAAGATTTAATAATAAATATGGTGAAACTTTTGTTGTTCCAGAACCATTAATTAATAAAGTTGGCGCAAGAATCATGTCTTTATCTGATCCTAGTAAGAAAATGTCTAAATCAGATGAGACAAATAAAGGTTGTATATATTTATTAGATGATTTAGCTTTAGCTAGAAAGAAAATTATGTCTGCTGTTACTGATTCAATTGGCGTTATTCAATTAGATAAAGAAAATCAAGCAGGATTATATAATTTGATAGAGATTGCTTCTAGTTTAACTAATAGACCTATGCAAGATATAGTAGATGAATTTGCAGGACAAGGTTATGGAAAATTAAAAGGCTATGTAGCTGATGTGGTATGTGATACTTTAGGTACAATTCAAAATAGATATAATGAAATAATTCATTCTAGACAAATTGAAGAAGTATTAAGTGATGGAGCTAAAAAAGCTAGCGCAATAGCTGATAATACATTAAATACTGCAAAAGAAAAAATAGGTCTAGAAATAAAATATTAAAGTCAAGGTTATCCTTGACTTTATTCTTCAGTATTATTGATATAATCTTTAAGTAATTGTTTTCTACTTAAAGTATTATCATCTTTTTGATCAGGTGGAGTTAAAGATGATATAAAAAAACGTAATGCATATAAATTCATTACTATTAGAGTAAACAAAGATAAATAATCAGATAAGTTTTTAAGCATTGTTTTCTTCCTGTATCTTATTATATAACTCTTGAGCTACTTTATCATTTAAAACTGTTTTTAGCTCTTCTAGAGATTGTTTTTTAATGTTAGCTATAGATTTATACTTTCTTAATAATTTAGTCCTAGTTTTAGTTCCTAGACCTGGTATATCATCTAATATTGATTTATATACAGCTTTCATTCTTAGTTTTTTATGATATGTTATCGCAAAACGATGTACCTCATCTTGCATATTAGTTAAGAAAAAGAATAAATTAGAGTTTTTATTTATATCGATTATTTCATAATCAGAATTCATTAAATATGATGTATTATGATGTTCATCTTTACCTAATCCACAAATTCTAATGTCAATATTTAAAGAATCTAATATTTCTTTAGCTGCATCTATTTGTGTTTTTCCACCATCCACAATTAATAAATCACATCTTTCTAAATCATCTTTTAATACTCTAAAATACCTTCTATACAACATTTCTTTCATAGATTGTATGTCATTAGCACTATCATCTAATTTAAATAAACGATAATCTTTCTTTGATGGCTTAAAGTCTTTATATACAACCATAGCTCCTACTGTATTTTGACCGCCTGTATGGGAATTATCGAATAATTCAATATGTTTTATATCAGTATTGAAAATTCTTCTAAATTCGTCTTCCAATTGGCTAAAATAAGATTCTTTATTAGTAATAATCTTTTTATTTTGATTAATTAATTCAATAGAGTTAGTTTTTGCTTGATTAAGAAGTTGATATTTATATCCCCTACTTACGCTTTTACAATTATAAACATCATTAAAGTATACTAATAATTCTTTAGGTAAATATAATGTTTTAGGTTTTTCATTTATTTCATAAAATTGATAAATATATGAAGATACAAAGTTTTCAGGATCTCCTACTAAATAATCAATAAACTTTTCTGATGATAATAATCTTCCTTTTTTTATAAATAAACCAGTAATCGCAATATATCCATCTTCTACATAATAATTAAAGACATCAAAACTCTCTTTAATATTCTTTTGAACATCTTGTTTAAGATTTGTTTCTTTTAAATCTTGGATTAAATCTCTATATGTTGCAGCTTTTTCATAATCTAGTTGTTCAACCGCAATATTCATTTTATTTTTTAAATCATTTACTACATCTTTAATGTCACCATTTAAGATATTAGTTATTTTATCTTTTATTTCATCATTTTCTTTTTGATCAATATCTTTTACACAATATCCTTTACATTGATTTAAATGATAATAAAGACATAATTCTTTCTTTAAAGTCTTACATTTTCTTGTAGGATATATATTATTTATTAATTCAACCATATTTCTAGCAGCACCTACATCAGGAAAAGGACCATATAATTTGCCTTTATATTTAGTTTTTTTATTAATTCTAAGTACTGATACATATGGTTCTTTATTATCAGATATTAAGATATATGGATATGTCTTATCATCTTTAAAGACAATATTATATTTAGGATCATATTGTTTTATAAGATTATATTCTAAAATAAGTGCTTCTTTTTCCGATTTAGTCACAATATAATCGAAATCAGTAATATTAGAAACTAATTTTGTGGTTTTATAATCATGAGCACCTTTAAAATATGAATTAACTCTATTAAAAAGATTTATAGCTTTACCTACATATATTACAGTTCCATCTTTATCTTTATGAAGATAAACACCTGGTTTTTTAGGTAATGTTTGTAGTTTTTCTTTTAATTTCATTGTTTAAACTCTACCATAGTTACTGCAGAACCACCATCATAATAATCACCATCTTTGAATTCTTTTACATATGATAGTCTTTTTAATCTTTCTCTTAAAGCACTTCTTAAAGCGCCTGTACCAATTCCGTGAATTATTTTAACTTGTGACATATGAGCAGCATTAGCTTTATCTAAGTATTCTTCCATTAAAACTAATCCATCTTCAACTCTTTCACCTACTATATTTAATTCATTCTTAACTCTTTTATATTGCTTAGAAATAACTTTAGTATCATTTTTAATAGTCTTAGGCATTAATTTTAGATCTTTGATATTTGTTTTAACAGTAAGACCTCTAATGTTTATGGTTGCTTGATCATTATTTAAATCAGTTATAACGCCTATTTGCTCATTATCTTTAATACGAACATTATCACCTATATTAAATACTATTTCTTCATCTTCCTCTTGCTTAATATCAATCAGTTCTTCTATTTCATTAATAATGTTTTTGTTTTCAACTTCTTTTATAGACTCTAATTTATCAATAGCCTTTTCTTTAATATCTAAAACATATTCATTTAATTCATTAATATATTTTTGTTTTAAAGAATCTTTATTAGCTTCAAATTCACTTAATTTATCTTCATAAGTCTTAGTAAGAGAATTAAAATTGTTTTGCATATTTAATAACTTCTCTTTTTCTAATTCATTTTCTTCTATTTGTTTAGCTAGTTTTTCTAATAATTGATCTTTTTCATCTTTGCTTTTATTTAAATAATACTTCGCATTTTCAATAATAGAATTATCATCAAAATATCTAGAAGCTATTTCTATGGCGTTTGAAGAACCAATTGAATCTTCTAAATACTTATATGTAGGGCTTAGTGTTTCCATATTAAAACCTACAGATGATAATAATATGTTTTCATCATCATATGAGTATTTTTTAATATCATCAAAGTGTGTTGTGATAACAAATATAGAACCTAATTCTTTTATCTTATCTAAGATAGCTAAAGATATTGCTTGAGCTTGTGAAGGATCTGTACCAGATATTAATTCGTCAATAAGAATTAAACAGTTTCTATCAGCATTATTTAAAATATCATTAATATTTGTGATATGTGCAGAAAAAGTAGAAAGTGAATCGACAATTGATTGATTATCATCAATATCTACGTATACGTTTTTATATAAAGGTACACTTGCGCTAGATGCGATAATTGGTATACCTAAATAAGTCATAATTATCGATAAACCAATAGCTTTTAAAGAAACAGTTTTTCCTCCAGTATTAGAACCAGAAATAACTATACCTTGATATGGCTCATATATTCTATATGAATTTGATACAACTTTATTTTGATCAATTAAAGGATGACATAGATCTACAAAATCAAAATATCTAGTATCATTTATTTCAGCGATTATTCCATTATTTAAATAGCCATAATTAGCTTTAGCAAATATTACAGACAATTTAATCAAAGATTCAAAATTATTTCTATATTCTTCACAAATACTAGATATTAAATATGTGAGTTGTTTAAGGATTCTATCTATTTCATCATTCTTGTCTTGTAGAAGCTGTACTTTTTTGTTGTTTTCTTCTATTAAAGATGCTGGTTCTACATATGATGCAAGACCACTAGAACTACTTCCATAAGTATAACCATTGTATTTATTTTTATCAGAATTCTTAATTAAAAAAACAATTCTATCATTTCTTGTGTAAATAGAAGTTTCTTGTAAAGAATTTGGATGTTTATCAATAAAAGAATAAGCTTTATTATATAAGTCTTTTTCACATTTATCTAATTGATTATAAATCTCTTTTAATTTTTCAGATGCATCCCTTTTAACTTCACCAGAATTATCTATACAATTTTCAATTTTATTAAATACATCATTACTTATCATTATTGAATCAGAATAATCTCTTATCGTATATGATTCATCAAAAGATTCAAATTGTTTTTTTATACGAGCACAATGATTGTGAAATACTAATACATTCTTTAATTCAATCCCATTTAAGGTAATGTCTTTATCTGCTTTATCTAAAATATCATTTACATCATAAATGCCATCAAAATTAATAATGTTATTATCTTTTAATATTTTTAATGCTTCTGATGTTTCTTTAATATTCTTTTTGATAACTAAAGGATTGAAGTTTACTTCTTCATTAATGATAAAATCCTTAGCTTCTTTTATAAAAGCGTGTTCAATTATTTTATCTTTAATTAAGTTTAATTGGATATTATCAAAATAGTTCATTTTATTGTATAGAAATTAACCATTCTTTAAATTCTTGACGATATGAATCAATATCAAAATTAATACCATCACTTATATTATTTTCAATTACTTTTTGAGTTACTACACTTAAAACATCTTGTGATAAGTTGTTGATGTATTTTAATATAGTTTTTTCTTTTATTTCATTTCCGTTTTTAAATAATGGTAAGCTTAGCAACATGCTTATAACTATAGTAATTATAGTGGCGTTAACAATACCAAACAAAGATCCTAACATTTTATTTAATTTACCTAAAACTGGTATCTTATTTAAGGATTTAACTAATATTGAAATAAAGATATAAATAATCTTTAATAATAAGAAAATTATTAAAAAATAAGCAACAATATTTAAAATATCATTTAAATTAAATAGATCTACTAAAATAGACATGTCTTTAGCAGCATTTTTAATATCAAATAAAGGAAACATACTCGCAAGCACAGGCGAAGCAAAATAAGCTAGAGCCAAAGATAGTGCTGTATAGGCTAAATTAACTAATTCATATAAAAATCCTTTATTGTAGCCAATAATCATTAAGGCAATATATAAGCCAACGATAAATAGACTTATAAATATAAAATAACTTTCAGGAATAACCATAATTAAATTTTACTGCAAATAAAAATATTTGTTAACTTTGTTATACTTAATATATGAGTAATTTTTCTATAAAACTTAGCGAAGAAAAGATTAAAGTATTAAAAGATACTTTTAAAGACTACATAAAAGAGAATAAAAATGAATATGTAGATACTTTTATTCAAAGAGATGATTTAACTATAACTATATATAAATCACAAAAAGTTGTCTTTCAAGGAAATGATGCATTTTTCTATGCAAGTGCATATTTAGAAAACAAAGCAAACAGACAAGCTGGATCAGATGAAGTTGGAACAGGCGATGTTTTTGGGCCTATTGTGGTTTGTAGTGCAATAATTGAAGAAAATGATTATGACTATTTAAATGAAAAACGAATTACCGATTCTAAGCAATTAAATGATCAATATATAAAAAGTATAGGTAAAGAATTAATGTCTAAGTTTAAACATTCCCTATTGATACTTGATAATGGAACATATAATAAAGTCCATGAAACTGACAATTTAAATGCTATAAAGGCTAAGATGCATAATAAAGCATATCTAAACTTAATTGATAAAGGATATGATATCCCTAAAGCTGCATATGTTGATCAATTTTGTAGTGAAGATGATTATTATCGCTATTTAGTAAATGAAAAAGATGTATATCACAATTTAATATTTGAAACTAAAGCTGAAGAAAAATACCCTGCTGTAGCTGTAGCTTCTATAATAAGTAGATATGCTTTTCTTGAATATATGGATAAATTAGAAGAAAAATATAAGATGAAATTTCAAAAAGGTTCTTCTGATTTAGAAAATATTGATAAAACTATTCAATTATTTATAAGTAAATATGGTAAAGATAAATTAAAGTATGTAGGAAAACTACACTTTAAAAATTTTGATAAGTATCAATGATGATATAATTATGTGAGTACGAGGTAGACTTATGAAACTAAAAAATGCTTATTTTTATACTTTAAGAGAAGATGTTAAAGATGAAGATTCTGATAGTGGCAATCTATTAGTTAAAGCTGGATATATTAAAAAAACATCAGCTGGAATATATATGATGCTTCCTTTAGGTTTAAAGGTACAAAATAATATTGAAAATATCATTAGAAAGCATATGAATGAATCTGGAGCTCAAGAAGTTAGAATGCCTGGCTTGATAGCTGCTTCATATTATGAAGATTCAGGTAGACTTAATGGTTTTGGTCAGGATATGTTTAGACTAAAAGATCGTAGTAATAAAGATATGGTTTTAGGTCCTACTCACGAAGAATTATTCGCATATGCAGCTAAATCTAAGATTAGATCATATAAAGATATGCCTTTTAATCTATATCAATTCCAAACAAAATATAGAGATGAACCTCGTGCTAGATTTGGACTTGTAAGAGTTAAAGAATTTGTGATGAAAGATGCTTATACATTTGATGTTGATGAAAAAGGATTAGATATTGCTTATCAGAAAATGTTTGATGCTTATAAGAAATCTTTTGATGAAATGGGTATTAATTATCGTATTGTTAAGGCTAATACTGGAGTTATGGGTGGATCATTATCTGAGGAATTCCAAGCTATTGCTCCACTTGGAGAAGATACAGTTGTATATTGTGATGATTGTTCTTATTCTTCTAACTTAGAAGTCTCTGAAGTTAAAATAGTTCCAGTAGATAATAAAGTTGAACGTTTAGCTAAACAGGAAGTTGAAACATTAAATTGTGAAAATATAGAAAAAGTAGCTGAATTCTTAAATATTGATATAAACAATACTGTAAAAGCATTATTAATGAATGTTGATGGTGAATTAGTTGCTTTCTTTATTAATGGATCTAGAGAATTAAATGAAAGTAAGGTATTAAAATTATTAAATGCAAAAGAGATTAATTTTGCAGATGATGAATTAATTAATAAATCAAATGCTGTAGCAGGATATTGTGGACCAATTGATTTAAATTGCAAAGTTGTTATTGATAATGAAGTTTTACAAATGAATAACTTTGTTATAGGAGCTAATAAAAAAGGTTATCACTATATAAATAGCAATATTGAAGATATTAAATATGATTTAGTTGGTGATATTGTTAATGTTAAAGATGGCGATTTATGCCCTGTTTGTGGTAAACCATTGAAGTTTACTAAAGGAATAGAGATTGGTAATACATTTAAATTAGGTACAAAGTATTCAAAAGCTATGAATCTACAATATGCTGATGAAACCAATCAACTTCAAGATGTATGGATGGGTTCATATGGAATTGGTATAGGTAGAACTATGGCTGCAATAGTTGAACAAAATCATGATGATAAAGGTATTATTTGGCCTGAAAATATTGCTCCATATAAAGCTATTATTCTAATAATGTCTTCAAAAGATGAACTACAAAATCAAATAGCTAACGAATTATATGATGAATTAAATAGTTTAGGCATTGAAACTATCTTAGATGATAGAGATGAAAGACCTGGGGTTAAATTTAATGATTCTGAATTAATAGGTATTCCATATCGAATCACTATTGGTAAAAAAGCTAATGAAGGTATATTTGAATTTAAGGCTAGAAATAATGATGAAGTACTAGAATTAAATAAAGAAGAAATTATTAATAAACTTAAAAAGAATGCTTAGCATTCTTTTTAATTTCTATTAATATTCTTATCATTAATCATATTCACAAAGTCATCAATATTCATTGCTTCAGAACCTTCAACACCATATCTTCTAATATTTACAGTTCTATTTTCAAGTTCATTATCACCTATTACTATTTCATAAGGTATTTTATTCATTTGTGCTTCTCTAATACGATAACCTAGTTTTTCATTTCTATTATCAACATGAACTCTAATACCTTTTTGTTTTAATAAATTACATAATTCATATGAGTATTCTTCGTGTTTTTCTTGATGAACAGGAATAATAACAACTTGTTTTGGAGCTAACCACATAGGATAAGATCCTTTAGTTTCTTCAATGATATAAGCAGTAAATCTATCAAATGTACCAAATATTGCTCTATGTAATACAACTGGAGTTTGTTTTTCACCATTTGAATCAATATAGTTTAATTCAAATCTTCTAGGTAATAAAAAATCTAATTGACAAGTAGATAGAGTTATTTCAGGTCCTATTGCAGGTTTAACTTCAACATCTAATTTAGGACCATAGAAAGCAGCTTCACCAATAGCTTCAAAATAATCAACATTTAATTCGTTTAAAACTTCTCTTAATTTAGCTTCTGCTTCATTCCACATTTGATCATCATCAAAATATTTTTCTTTATCTTGAGGATCTCTTA
>CADBMV010000072.1 GCA_902795865.1 uncultured Erysipelotrichaceae bacterium
AATCTTAAACCACCCTTATATGGACCAATAGCACCATTAAATTGACATCTATAGCCAACATTAGTATGTGCTTGACCATTATCATCAGTCCATACAACTCTAAATGTAAACATCCTTTCAGGTTCAATCATTCTACCTAATAGATCGACTTTTTCATACTCTGGATGAGCATCCATAACCGGTGCAATCGATACCAAAACTTCTTCAACAGTTTGGACAAATTCTGGCTGATTAGCATATTTTTGTTTAACACCATTGATTACATTTTCAACATATTTGTTCATAAATTATCCCTCATATATATCCTTAATTAAATTATATCTTGAAATGATAAAATATTGTTATAAACGAGGTAAAAAAAATGGAAAATATTAAATTTAGAATTATTATGGACAATGATTCGCAAATGATTGGTGAATTATATCCAGATATTGCTCCAATTACAGTAGAAAACTTTGTTTCATTAATAAATGAAAAGTTTTATGATGGCATTATCTTTCATCGAGTAATAAAAGACTTTATGATTCAAGGTGGTGATCCTACAGGAACTGGAACTTCTGGCTCAGATAAGAAGATTCCTGGAGAATTTAGTTCTAATGGTTTTGAAAATAATCTTAAACATACTCGTGGAGTACTATCAATGGCTAGAACCATGGATCCTAATTCCGCATCATCACAATTTTTTATCATGCATAAGGATTCTCCACATCTAGATGGTCAATATGCAGCATTTGGAAAAATAATAGAAGGTTTAGACGTTGTAGATGAAATCGCAAATACCAAAACAGACTATAGAGATAAACCTTTGGTAGACCAAAGAATAAAAACTATTGAAATCTTATAGAAATATTAATAGAATAATATCAATAAACCTTTGATAAAGAGAAGTAGCTGATTTGAAACTTATAGAGAGTTTCGTTATAGGTGAAAAGAAACAGGCTAGAATCAGTGAATGGACTTTTGAGGGCAAAGCGAAAATGGATTGAGTAGCTGCGCCGGGATTCTTACCCGTTATCAATAAGATGCCTATGATGGTAGGCAAAGCGAGTGGATGCTAGTAATAGGCATCAATTTGGGTGGTATCGCAGAAGTTATTCAGCTTTTGTCCCATGTGGATGAAAGCTTTTTTATTTTTAAATCATCTATCACTCATAAGGAGGAACTATGAAAAAAACATTAATTCTATTTATTACAATCTTATTTCTTGTGAGTGGATGTGCAAGAATTCAAAATGATGAAACAGTTCATCATATTGAGATTATTAAACAATTAGATCATGCATCTTTAGATGAGATTGCTAAGGCAATTGAATCTAGATTAATTGAAGAAGCAAAATCTAAAAATATTCCTATTTCCATTAATATAAGTTCTGGACAAAACGATCCAACAATTTTAAAACAATTATCAGATCAAGCTGTATCTACTGGTGCAGATGTAATTATACCTATCGCAACTCTTGCAGCACAGATTGCTGTATCAAGTTGTGCAAATACTAAAACACCAATTGTATATGCAGCAGTATCTGATCCTGAAGGCGCAGATTTAACTGGATTTGATTATGTAACTGGTACTAGTGATGCGTTAAATACTCAAACGATTATTTCAATGATTTTAGCACAAAATCCAAATCTTAAAAAAGTAGGTTTATTATATTCTCTTTCAGAAACTAATAGTTTTAAACCTATTAGTGAAGCTAAGGAAATACTAGATGAAAAAGGAATTGAATATGTAGAAGCTGTTGGTAATACTACAGATGAAATACTCACAAGCACATCAGTATTACTATTTGAAAATGTAGAAGCTGTATTTACACCTACTGATAATGTGGTAATGGCAGCAGAACTTGCTTTAGCACCAATGTTATTAGAAGCAAATATTCCTCACTATACTGGAGCTGATTCTTTTGTAAGAAATGGTGCTTATGCAACTTGTGGAGTTAATTATACTAAACTTGGTTTTAATACTGCTGATTTAGCTTTAAAAGTAATCACAGAAGGATTTGAAAACATTGATGATTATTATTTAATGGATGGAGGAATTATCACCATTAATAATCAAGCTGATGAAATATTAAATTTAGATTTAGACGTACTAAAACAATTTGGAGAAATTGTTAAGGTTGATACAAGTGAGGATTAAATGTTATTCATTGTTCAAACAACATTACAACTAGGCTTAATTTATGGGCTTGTATCCTTAGCTCTATTTGTTTCTTATCGCATATTAAATATTGCTGATCTATCAACAGATGGCACTTTTGTCTTAGGCATGTGTGTATCAGTAGCCTTTGCTTATAATGGGCATCCAATTCTTGCTTTATTTATGGCAATATTATCAGGTGCATTATCTGGAACTATTACTGCCTATTTACAAACCTATCTAGAAATACCATCAATTCTTGCAGGTATCATTACCAATACTGGTCTATATACAATCAATCTAATGATTATGAATTATTCTTCTAATCTTGCCTTATTAAAACAAGAAACAGTTTTTTCTATATTAGAAAACAAAGGAATAAACAATTCTAGTATCATCTTACCTGCGTTAATCTTTATTCTAATTTCAACACTACTCTATCTATTCTTAAAAACTAGATTGGGTTTATCTATTAGAGCTACTGGAGATAATACAGATATGGTCTTAGCTTCATCAATTGATGCAAGAAAAACTACTATTATAGGTTTAGCTATAGCCAACAGTATTACAAGCTTATCAGGAGGACTAGTTGGACAATTTCAAAGAACTGCAGATATTAACTCAGGAACTGGTGTTGTGGTAATAGGTTTGGCTTGTTTAATAATTGGTGAAAGCATTATTTCTAAAGATAGTATCTTAAAAAATATCCTTGCAACTTTAATTGGAAGTATTATATATAGACTACTTTATGCAATCATTTTACGCACAAGAATCTTTCCTATTGAATTTTTAAAACTAATAACTGCATTTATAATAACTATAGCTATTGGTTTACCATCAATTAGAAAAACAATTATTTCTAATACAAAGGAGAAAAGACATGCTTAAGATCTCTAACTTAAATAAATATTTTAATCTCAATACGATTAATGAAGTTAAAGTATTAGATAATATTAATTTAAATGTAAACAAGGCTGATTTTATCACAATTATTGGATCCAATGGTGCTGGTAAATCAACATTATTTAATTGTATTGCAGGTAGTATTCTTGCAGATAGTGGATCAATTATTTTAGATCAAAATGATATTACATATAAAAAAGAATACTTACGTTCAAAAATGATAGGAAGATTATTTCAAAATCCTTTACAAGGTAGTGCCCCTAATATGACGATTGAAGAAAACTTGGCTCTTGCCTATCTTAGAGGTGATTCTTCAAGAAATAGTTTTTCAATGATTACAAATTCAGATAGATTATTTTTTAAAGAAAAACTGAAAGAATTAAATCTTAACTTAGATAATTCTTTAAATCAAAAAGTTGGAACTTTATCTGGAGGTCAAAGACAAGCTTTAAGTCTTTTAATGGCAACAATTGTAACACCTAAACTATTACTTCTTGATGAACACACTGCAGCTTTAGATCCACAAACTGCTAAGACTGTTATGGATTTAACAGATGATATTGTTTCGAAAAACAAAATTACTTGTTTAATGATAACTCATAACTTAAATCATGCGATTAAGTATGGAAATAGAATACTAATGATGGAAAAAGGAAGAATTGTATTGGATCTTGATAATAAGGAAAACATTACTATTGATAATCTATTAGATAGATTTAAAAAAGAAACAGGAAAATTATTAGATAATGATAGAATCTTACTATCTAGTGAATAGTATTTCATATACTTCTTTATCACTAATTGAATAATTATTTCTATCAATTAATTTATATTCATAACCATCATCCCATATTATTAAAGGAATATCATAAGCATTTGATAGTTCGTTGAAAGCTTTAAAAGCTTTTAAACTTTTATTGCGATTTTTAATAGCACTAATACCAAATTCATCAATAATTACTGGAATACTATACTTATTAGAAATATCTACAATATCTTTAGAAGCATCATATATTCTATCAATATCTAAATCATAAGAATGGATAGAAAGTATTAATCTATTATCTATACTATCTATAAAGTCTTTATAAAACATTGCTTCTAGAATATCTGATTCTCCAGAAGCTGAAAAAGCAGATATCATTAAATATCTTGAAGCATTATTACTACCACTTTTTCTTATGACATTTATAAATTCTTGATTTAGTTCATGAACAATCTTAAAATCTTCATAACTATCTGATCTATTCCAATTTCTTTCAGGATTCATCCATTCTCCTGATCCTTGAAAGATTAATCTTTCATCATAATCTTTAAACCTATCAGCTATCTGACTCCATAATTTAATATATTTTTCTTTATTCTCTTCATAATTATCACTATCTGCAAATATCCAATTCAAACTAGGATTCATACCTGTATCATGATGAATATTGATTATGGTATAGAGATTGTTTTCTAAACTATATTTAACCGACTCTTCAACTCTATCAAGCCATCTAGCATCAATTATTAAATTATCATCTATATGATTTAGATATGTAACAGGTATCCTTATACAATCAAAGCCAATTTCTTTAACATAATCTATTAAATGTTTATTAGTTTTAGGATTATACCAAAACTCTTCAGTATCTAAAGTATATCCTTTATCCTTACTAGCACAATCTAAACTATTTCCTAAATTAAAACCTCGATGTATCTCTAAAGGAAACTTTACAGCTTTAATATCCTCTATCTTATTAACATCACTACATGAAACCAATAATAAAGATAATAGTATTACTAATAACTTCTTCATATATAAATCATAAAATAAAATAGACACTTAGGTCTATTTATAATATTTCATATTTTCATAATACTTATTAAGGGTGTTATTAAATTCTTCCCAAAGTTTATTTTCATTATCCTTACCAGCATTACCTATTTGTTTCCACTGTTGTCTTAATTCTTTAACTTCATTTATTTCTTCTTCAGAGAATTCACTTCTAGCAAGACAAATTTTAGCTTTAGCAATTAATTCTTTCTTTTGTTTACTTCTTTCAGCAAAAACTTCTTTTAAAGAATCATAATGTTCGTCTCTTTTCTTATAGAAAGCTTTACGTTGTTCAAGGAAAGCATTCCATAAAGCTTCATCATCTTTCTTTCCTGCACTACCAATCTTTTTCCATTCATCCATAATTTCACTAGTTTTGGCTGCAGCTTCTTTAATACTATCAAGTTGTAAATAACTCTTAGCTTTTTCTATTAGTTCTTCTTTTAATGCCTTATTTTCAGCATATGTTTTTCTAAGATTTACATAGAATTCATTCTTCTTAGTAAAGAATTCTTTTCTAATAGTTGAGAATTGTTCCCAAAGCTCATCATCTTTTTCTTTATTTGAACGACCTGCTTGTTTCCATTGTTCTAAAAGCAAATTCATTTCTTCATTACCTTTACGATAACTAGCAGAATCTAAAATCTTTTTAGCTTTATCAATAATCTCTAATTTCTTTTCTTCAACATTAACAGCGATATCGCCTGCCTTTTCAGCTAGTTGATTCATAACATTATTAAATCTATCTGATAATTCCTTATCATAAAAAGATTCTTCATCTTCCCTAGCTTTTCTCCACTTTCTGCTAAGCATCTTTGCCTTCGCATAAGCATCTGCAGGATTTTCACTGCTCAACAACTCTTCTAGTTGTTTAATTAGTTCTTCTTTTTTGTTGTAGTTATTTTCCATATCTTCTTCTTTCTTGCTTTTTTATTGTATCACCTTTGGAAGTATTTTTTAAATAAGCAGTTACTCTTTATTTAATTTCTTAGCTATACTAGGCGCATTTTTGGTCAATTTCTTAATACTTAAGTCCTGAGCCTTATCATTAGCTAACCTTAAATTTCTTTCAGATGATTGCAAATCTGCCTTAGTCTTTTCTAAAGCTTTTATCGTTCTATCAATATCATCTATAGCATCCAAAAACTTTCTAGAAGCTAATTCATAGTTTTTTCCAAATGCTTCTTTAAAGACATTCATATTATTCTCAAAATTCTTAAAATCAATATCTTGGTTTTGCGCAACTATTAATTCTTTCTTATAATTTAAAGAATTTAAATTCGCATTTCTTAAGATAGTAATAATTGGAATAAAGTTTTGTGGTCTTACCACATACATCTTTTCATACTTATGTGACATATCCACAATTCCTTCATTATATAAATCATTATCCATTTCTAGAAGTGATACTAATACAGCATATTCGCATCCTTTTTCTTTTCTGTCTTTATCTAACTTAGATAAAAAATCTTCATTTTTATGTTTTGTAGCTGTTTCATCAGCTTCATTTTTCATTTCAAACATAATTGATACAATTTCTGTATTATCTTCATCATAATCTCTGAAGATAAAATCTCCTTTACTTCCTTTAGATGCATCATTATCTTTTTCAAAATACGCATTCTTAAACAAAGGTCTTACTCTATTAAATTCATAAAGACAATGTTGCTCAAGATTTTCACCAATCATCTTCGTAGATTGTCTAGCTTTAAAATCTTTGTAGTAGGCAATCTGTTCATCCTTAGTAGATAGTTTGGCTTCATATGCATCTTTTTGCGCTTGTTTATCAGCTATTAATTGACTTATTTGTTTTTCTTTTTCACTTAATGCTTCATTAACTTTAAGTTTGGTTTCAGTATCTTTATTATTTAATTCACTTTTTAATGATTCTATTAACTTATCTTTTTCATTTAATAGTTTTTGATTATCTTTTTCATTTTTAGTCTTTAAAAGTTCTAACTCCTTTTTAAGTCTTTCATCAAAATCTTTTTGTCTTATTTTTAATTCTTCATTAAATTGGTGATCTCTTACTTGTTTAACTATTGATTCATAATTTGATTCATCTATAGTAAATACTTCACCACAATTAGGACATTTAATTTGATTCATTTGACCTCCTTTGTATTAACCCTTTGCATTACTAGGATCATACCAATTTGTTCCATCATCACTTATTAAATATTTAAAATCATTTCTTTCAGAACTATAGTTAATTGCATACAATTTATTATTTGAAGCAAGTGAGAAAACACTATACATATTTTCTTCAATCATAGCCTCATCCATATATGAAAGATAGTTTCCTTGCGCAATTTCATATGCGACTTCTGGCATTGATTGTAAGACATCGAACACAAATTGCGAATAGAAAGGTAATTCTCCTTGGTCAAACATTAAATAGTCAGACATATCTACTAAACCCATTCGATATTGCGTTCTTAAACGATTGTTCATGATGTCTAAACCAGTATACATATAATAAGCACTATTCTCTTCTTGCTCAATATCATACTTTATCATTCCTACAGGATTAGATACTTCTCCACTTTCAATATAAATGAAAGGCAAACTATTTTTAGAAGAATAATGTACTTTTGAAATATCATTTGTGCTTGCATCATATGATCCAACAGTTATATTCACATTATTTTTTGGAGTGATCAAATATACATAATTCATACGAAGTGATTGATCACCATAAATAATATGATCATCATCTATTTCATCAATAAAACTTAGATTCAATTTATCTTTAGCTCTATTTAAGATATCTTCTAATTTATCATCCTCATATAAACAACCTAATAAAGATACTTCCATAAACTCATAATCTTCCATAGATTCTATATATTGTTTTGTAAGAGGTTTTCTATCTAAAGGATCTTTCTTATCTGTACAAGAAAAAAGAATTAGACATATCATTAAGATTTGAATTATCTTTTTCATCTAAACACCTCCAATTACATTTTAATTTTATCACTTCTTATTAATTATTTTAGATATCTGTTTAATAGCTTCATCTGCTTCTGGTATTGGATAAGCAGGATAGACATGATTTAAACCTTCACCAATAATTAAAGTATTCTTAATCTTTTTTCTTTTTAATATTCTAGAAAACTTTACAATATCTGGATATAAGAATTCGTGTGTACCTGTAAATAAAGTTACATCCTTTAAACAAGTAACATCACCATAAATAGGAGATAAACGATAATCTTTTAAATCGGTACCATTTGCCCAATATAAAGCATCTACTAATAATTCATCTCTATTTAAAGTTGGATCTACTTTAATATATTTATCTATTTCAGGGTTATCCATATTTAAATCAATCCAAGGTGAAAGTAAGATATGTTTATCAGGTAGTCTTAAACCTTTTTCATTAAAATACATAGTTAATCCCAAAGCTAAACCACCACCTGCAGAATCACCCATAAAAATTATTTGTTTATCAGGATAGTACTTTAAAACTTTCTTATAAAATTTTAATAGTATCTTATAACAATCTCTATAGTTAAAATGAGGTGCTAAAGGATAATCAGGAATAATGAATGTGCAATCTATTTCTCTAGTAATCTTATCTAGCATCAACCAATGAAATGGCAAAAACTCATCAACATAAGCACCACCATGTAGGTAGATGACAATTTTATTAGAATTACTTTCAGTATTTAAATAAAACAACCTTAGATCATCATCAATCACATCATCTACTTTTTCTGATAGTTTTACTAATAATGGTAGATTATATTTCTTTTTACCTTTTGCTTTACGATACGCTAAAACAACATCTGTAATAGTTTTACCCTTAGGTACTACAGCTGTTTTAGCAACCATCTCAATAATTTTTGCCCTTGTAGATCTGCCCATAATAAATAAACAAAAATGGACCTAAGTCCATCTTATTAGCCTAATTGATCGAAATCAAAATCTTTTAATGCATTGTATAACTCTTCAGCTTCTTCTTTAGTTAAAGTAATACCTTTTTGCATCTTGTCTTCAGCTCTGTTCCATTTTCTAATATCAAGTTTAGGCTTACCATTTTCGCCATAAGTGATAACATTAGCTTCACAAGTATAGTTACCCTTCTCACTTAATACTGCGACTTTTTTATTGATTTCATACTTAAATTCTGGCATTTTAAACACCTCCTATAATCTTTAAAAAGATATCGATATTATTCTACCATTATTATATATATATTTACAATAAATAAAATATTTTAAAAATAATATCTATATAAATTCAAACCTTTTTAAAGCATTTACAATACCATTTTCATTAATATCCTCTGTAACATAATCTGCAGCTTGCTTACACTCATCAGATCCATTCCCCATAGCAATGCCAAGTCCTGCATATTCCAGCATTTCCACATCATTGCCACCATCTCCAAAGGCACAGACATCCTTAGGATCAATATTAAACTTCTCACAAGCCAGTTTTACCCCATAAGCTTTCCCAGTATTACTTGGAGCTATTTCTCCTCCTAATCTTAAATTTGAATGTGATAGACCATTACTAATTTTAATAATATCTTGTTTTGTATCACCTAAAGCATAATAAATAAAATGAATTACTCTTTCATTTTCATATTTCTTTATTTTTGGAATCATATTATATAGTCTTTTAAAAATAGCTTCTTTATCTTCATCGTGTCTATTTAAATATCCAACCCCATTATCTAAACAATAACGATATGTTACATCGTGGGTATCAAAATAATTTATTAATTGTTTAACTTTATCATCATCAATATATCTTATATCGATCTTATCATTATTAAATACATAAGCACCAGCTAATAGTATCACCATATCCATTAGTTCATATAATTTTTTAGGAATATTATATGTTTCTTCATATGATCTAGATGTATTTAAACATAACTTATAACCTTTGCCTTTAAGTTTTATTAATGCATCAAAAACATCATCCTCAATACCACCAATTCTATGATTAAATAATGTCGCATCATTATCAAACACAAACATTTTTATATTCTTATAATCCATTAATAATTACTCCAATCATATACTATTAAATTTACTTTATCCTTATTATACATAAGATCATAATATGCTTTCTGACACTCTTTTGGATCTATCACATCACTAATTAATACTGAAATATCAAAATCATCACTTCTTAATAAATCAAAAACTTTATTTAAATTATTAATTAAGCTATTATTACTACCATCCACTGGTGATACTGGTGTGGTCTTATTAAAACCTCCTTTTACTATTAAGTTTTTCATATGTATATTAGATAATACTGGAGTAATATCTACTTCATAAGAAACTCTAGGAGATCCAAGTAAGATTACTTGACCATAACTTCTAGTATTTTCGATACAATTAATAATTACTTCAGATAAGCCTGTCACATCTACACTTATATCTAAACCTTTATTATTAGTTAATCTATCTATTTCTTCTTTAGGATCTTTTTGATCAATTAAATAATCTATGCCCATCTTTTTAGCTAAATCTAGACGATGTTTAACTGGATCAATTCCTATTACTTTTAAACCCATCTTTTTATACATCGCTGCAACTAATATTCCAATGTTGCCTAAACCAAACACACCAACACTATCACCAATTTTCGCATCACTCAAATTAACACCTTGTATAGCTACTAGTAATAGATTAATAGCGCTTGCTTTAATTGGATCAATGTCATCTGGTATTTTAAAGATTAAAGGACCTTGAACCTTATTTTCATGACTTCTTCTTACAACAGAAGCATGAGGTGCATTCACAAAAACTCTATCATTAACTTCAAAGTCTAAAGCTTTTCCCTTTTTTAAAACTTTTCCTACCATACAATATCCAGGTCTAACTGGATAAGAAAAACCTTTCTTTAATCCAAAAGCTCTAGATAATTCAGTGCCTGCAGAAATCATTGAATACTCTGCTTTAATTAAAGCTTCATTATCTTTTAAATTATCTTCACTTATTTCTTCTTTTGAAAGCCTTGATTCATTAATACCTATTAATTCAATATAAGTTGATTCCATAGTGTTCTCCATCTATATCAATCTTAGCATAAGGTATAATGAAGTTATGATAAAAGGTATACAAATAGAAATCTGTATAGGAAATGTACAAGATGGGCTTATTGCCAGTAAATATCCAATTGATCGTATTGAGCTAAATAGCGCCTTAGAACTAGGTGGTTTATCTTCATCTATTGAGACTTTAAAATACTTAAAGAGTAATATAGATAAGAAGATTTGTTGCATGATAAGGCCTAGAGGTGGTGATTTTAATTATACTGATCTTGAATTTGAAATAATGATGTCAGATGCAAAGAATATGTTAGAAAATGGAGCAGATGGTATAGTCTTTGGTTTTTTAAATAGTGATAATACTATTGATATAGATAAAACTTCAAAGATGTCTGAATTAATCCATTCATATAATAAGGAAGCTATCTTTCATAAAGCTTTTGATGAAATAGATGATTTAGATTTAGCAATTAAACAATTAATAGAATTAAAAATTAATAGAATACTTACTAGTGGTAAAGCTGAATATCCTAACATTATTGAAGGATGTGAAAGATTAAAGATCTTGAATGATAAATACTCTGATAAAATTGAAATTCTTCCAGGAGGAGGAGTTAGAGTAGATAATATTGTAGATGTGCTTAAAGTAAGTAATTGTAAACAGATACATATGACTTCTAAAATGAATAATCCTAATGGTTATTTACAATTAGATGAAAAACAATTAATTCAATTATTAAACAAGTTAGAAACTATATAATAGATATATGAAAATTAATAAAAGAGTTAGGAATAAAATTAAATATACTTTATATTTTGTTTTGTTTATGCTTGGACTATTTGTAACCAGGTATTTATATCTAAGGTTTGATAAAAGTCCTATAGAAATGACTTCTTATACTGAAAAGTATAAAGTTAAATATTTATATCATATTGATGGTGATACTGCAGTATTTAAAGATGAAAACAATAATGAGATTACTTGTCGCTTTATTGGTGTTGATGCACCTGAATATGGTGAAGATGGATTTGAGAAAGCATCTAATTATACTGATATGGTTTTAAGTAGTGCTTTTGAGATTGTTTTGGAACTTGAACCTAAATCAGAAAAATATGATAAATTCGATAGATTATTAGCTTGGGTATGGACAGATGGCTCTTTACTACAAGGCAAACTTGTGGAAAATAATTTAGTTGATATTAAATACTTATTCAATAATTATTTATATACTGAATATCTTTTTAAAGTAAAAACTCAAAATAATGTGACCAAATAGATATATTTGTTTAGTAGATAGATGAAAGGAGTAGTAAATGGAAGATAGAGAAATAGTTAAACTATATCTACAAAAAGATGAAAAAGCTATCCAAGAAACTAAGAATAAATATGAAAACTATTGTTTTTCTATTTCTTACAATATTCTTCATGATAGACAAGATGTCGATGAAGTATTAAATGATACATATTTAGCTACTTGGAATGCGATACCTCCTGCACATCCTGAAAATCTCTCTACATTTATTGGAAAGATTACTAGAAGGCTTTCTATAAACAAACTTCGTTCTAATAAGGCTTTAAAACGTGGTGGAGATGAAGTGGCTCTTTCTTTTGAAGAACTTGAAGATTGTATTGGTGATAATTCATTTAATGAACAACTACAAAATCAATTATTAGCTGATACTATCAATCAATTTCTAAGTGAAATAAAAGAGAGTGATAGAAAAATCTTTGTGTGCAGGTACTATTACTTTGATTCAATAGAAGATATTTCAAAAAGATTCTTCTATACAAAATCAAAAGTAAAGATGTCTTTAAAACGTACTAGAGACAAATTAAAAGAATATTTAATTATGGAAGGAGTTATGAAATGAAAGCTGATAAATTAATTGATGCGATTGGCATGATTGATGATGAATATATAAATGAAGCTCATAGTAGTGTAAGAAAAAAATTTTCTTTATCTTGGGAATTAGTAGGCAAACTTGCAAGTGCTGCAATTTGTTTATTGTTGATTATTAATATATTTCCAATATTATTTAAATCAGCAAACTATTCTAATTCTGGAGGTTCAACTTCTTATAATGGTGCTGATTCATACGAATACTCTACTGATACTTATATAGAGCCATCACAAAATGCACTTGTGGACAACGAAGCTAAGACTAGCCAAGTTAAAGAAGATTCTAATAAAAAGCTAATCTTAACAGCTAATATGAATCTTGAAACTCAAGATCTTGATGATGCAAATAATAAACTTAACAATTTAATTGAGAAGTATAATGCTTATTTCCAATCAAACTCTATATATTATAGTGGTTCTAATACAAGAATATTAAATGCATCTATTAGAATACCTGCAGATAATTATTCTAGTTTTATTGAAGAAGTAAAACAGATAGCTAATACAACATCTTATTCAGAAAAAACAGATGATGTGACTGAATCATATATGGATATTGAAGCAAGACTTAATTCTTTAAAAGCTCAAGAAGAAAAAGTTTTAGAATTTTATGATAAAGCTACAACTATTGAAGATTTAATGGCAATAGAATCGAGATTAGCTGATTTAAGATATGAAATAGAATCATATGAATCAAGAATTAAAAACTATGATTTATTAATAGAATACTCTACATTAAGCATTTATATTTCAGAAACTAAAGCCTATACTACAACTAGTCCTAATTTCTTTACTAGATTAACTAACGCGTTTATAAATGGCTTTAATAATTTTATAGATTCAGTTGGTGATTTTATGATTGATATTGTATACAACATTTGGACAGTATTATTAATAATACTAATTGGTTTTATAGCTTACTTTATTTATAAAAGATTTATAAAAAGAAAT
>CADBMV010000073.1 GCA_902795865.1 uncultured Erysipelotrichaceae bacterium
AGTGGTCATCATTGTCTTTTTGCGATTAACCCCATGTTTATTTAAAGGTGATACCCTTTAAAAACCCTACGTTTATTTAAATCGCCAAAAGAAATCCTTTCGGATTTCTAATCATGAAATATTTTATTTAATACTATGGTTGCTAAGGCTATAACGCCAAGGGCCACAAATGTGCCTAATTCACCTTTTAATATGTAAGGTAGATTTATAAAGAAATTATCAGGATTAAAATTAAACATTATTTATTCCTCCTTACATAAAGAAGCTAAGCATCATGCCACCAGCCACAACAGAAGCTATTTGCCCTGAGACATTGACTCCCATCGAATGCATCAAGATGAAGTTTTGATTATCTTCCTGTAGAGCCATTTTATGAATGATTCTACCAGACATTGGAAATGCAGAAATTCCTGCAGCACCAATCATTGGATTAATCTTTTTCTTTAAGAATAAATTTATAAATTTCGCAAATAATACACCACCTGCAGTATCAAAGACAAAGGCAAAAAGTCCTAATCCTAAAATTAATAATGTATCTAATGATAAAAATTGTGCTGCTTGCATTTGTGAAGCAATAGTCAAACCTAATATTAAGGTAATGATGTTTGCTAAAGCGCCTTGAGCGGTATCAGATAAAGAATTTAGAACACCACATTCTTTTAATAGATTACCAAACATCAAAAAACCAACCAACGATACCGATGCAGGAGAAACTAGTCCTGCAATAACAGTGATGATTATTGGGAATAAGATTCTTGTAATCTTTGATACATCTTTTGGTTCATAATCCATTCTTATTAGTCTTTCTTTTTTAGTAGTTAGTAATCTAATTACTGGGGGTTGAATAATAGGAACTAAAGCCATATATGAATAAGCAGCAACCATAATTGGACTTAGATATGCTGAATGAAGCTTTTGTGCTACAACAATAGCGGTAGGTCCATCAGCAGCTCCAATTGTAGCAATCGATGCAGCATCATTTATTGGAAAAAACATTGTTCCTAATACAAAAGTAAAAAAGATACCAAATTGTGCAGCTGCTCCAAACATCATAAGCATTGGATTAGATAGTAATGGTCCAAAATCACACATTGCACCTATACCAATAAATAATAATAATGGAAATAATTCGTTAGAAATACCCATTTCATATAAAGTTGAAAGAGGTCCTTCTTGTAAAACGCCATTAATATATTGGCTCACAGCTCCAGAAAATGGTAAATTAACTAAAATTGCACCAAAACCTATAGGTAACAATAAAGAAGGTTCCATATCTTTTTTAATAGCAAGATATATTAATACTCCTCCTATTGCCCACATTGTTACTTGTTGCCAAGTTAAGGCAAGCAAATTCTCATATAAGAAACTCATATAATATCCCCCTTATATATGCATAGAAGCTTCACCAGTTTCAATATTTATAGTCTTATCTTTATCTTTAACTTTTAAAGAATAATCATGATCTATACCAATTACTTCTACATTTTTAAGCTTATTATTAATTTGAATAGAAACCCTTTTATTCTTTAAATAATCACATTCTTTTATATCATCATAGAAATCATAATCTGTATTTATATTTTCAATAAACTTTTTATATACTATATCTTTTAATTCATTTAGATCTATTGTTTTGTTTAATTCATTTTTCATTGATGTTGCTTCTATAAGATATTCTTTATCAAACTTATCTTCATTAACATTTAAACCTACGCCTATTATTAAACATTCAATAGCATTTTTAGAAACGGCTTCTAGTAATACACCACAAATTTTTTTATTATTTACTATTACATCATTAGGCCACTTTAGATAAACATCATTTATGCCATATTGTTTTAGTATCTGGATAATTGTATAGGCACTAATAATTGATAAAGATTTATATTTTCTTATAATGTTTTCATCTTTTATAAGAATTGAGAATAATAAATTATTTCCCTTACTAGAATCCCATTTTCTATTGTTTCTTCCTCTACCATTACTTTGAACATCACTAGAAACAATAGTTAAGTTATCTAATTGTTTATAATTATTCTTAAGATATGTATTTGTGAAATCAATTGTTTCAAAATGAATTATATTCATATTATTCTAATTCTATTAAAACATCCTTATTTCTAACATCACTTCCAACATTGACATTTATTCTAGCTACTCTTCCATCAAATGATGATTGAATTTCATTTTCTAGTTTCATAGCTTCAATAATCATTACAGTTTGACCTTTTTTAACTACATCACCAACATTTACTTTAATATCTAATACTTTTCCAGCAATCGGTGCGATTATCTGATTAGTACCTTCACTTTTTACTGATTCAGTTTCTTTAGTTTCAGTTTTAATAGTTTCTTTAACTTCATCTATTGCTTCAACTTCAACTTCATAAACTTTACCATTAACTTTAACTTTATAAATTTTCATATTAAGCAACCTCCCTGACACTTACAACTTTTACATTCTTATGATATTCATTACGGCATTCAATTGCAGCAATCATACTTGCGACAACTGCGTTTTCATCATTTAAATCTAATGCCTTATATTCTTTACTATTTATAGTTATACTTTTTTTATTTCTTCTTTTGTTAATACTCATTATTACTATTAATATTATTAGGTATATTAGTAATGCGAATATCCCAGAATAATTCTTAATCAAATTTAATAGATCCATAATCTCCCCCTATACAAACATCTCAAATTCATCTGTTTCTACTTCTTCGGCATTATATTTCTTCTTTAAAAAGTCTGCAGCAACAGATTCAAATAGTGCCAAAGATAATACATCTTCATCACTTCTAGCAATATCTTTATAATCCATTTTTAACTTTTCAAATTCAGGTTCTAATAAATCAGCAGGACGACAATTAATTACTTCATCATCTCCTATAATCTTTTTTCTAAGTTCTTCATTGATACTTGAAGGAGCTTTGCCATATTTTCCATGAAGATAATCTTTAACTTCTTTAGTACATATTTTATACCTTTCATTATTTAGGATATTTAATACAGCTTGAGTACCAACCATTTGTGACATTGGTGTAACAAGTGGAGGATAACCTAAATCTTTTCTTACTTTAGGTATTTCTTTTAATACATCTTCATATTTATCTAAAGCATCTTGATCAGATAGTTGTTTAATCATATTTGAAAGCATACCACCAGGAACTTGATACTTTAGAATATTTGGATTAATTTCAAATGATTTTGTGTTTAATAAACCATTTTTCACATATTTATCTACGATATCTGTAACAAGTGGTTCAGCTTCATGAATTGCATCCATATTTAACTTAGGATCATATTTACTACCCTTTAAAGCATTAATTAATGCTTGGGTTGATGGTTGTGCAGTACCATTAGATAGTGGGGACATTGAAGTATCTACAATATCTACACCTGCTTCAATTGCCGCCATATAGGTCATTTCACACACTCCTGCCGTACAATGAGAATGTAATTCTAAAGGGATTTTAATTTCACTTTTTAATGCAGTAACCAACTTTTTAGCATCTTCAGGAAGTAAAACACCAGCCATATCTTTAATACATAAAGAATCTGCACCCAGTTTTTCTACATCTTTTGCAAGTTCAACATAATAATCAATAGTATGTACTGGAGATGTTGTGTATGATAAAGCAATCTGACATTCTCCACCATATTTCTTAGTAGATTCAACTGCTTGTCTTAGATTTCTGATATCATTTAAAGCATCAAATACTCTAATAATATCGATGCCATTTTCAATTGATTTCTTACAAAACATATCAACAACATCATCAGAATAATGACGATATCCTAATATGTTTTGACCTCTAAAAAGCATTTGTAATTTAGTGTTTTTACATACTTGTCTTACAAGTCTTAATCTATCCCATGGATCTTCATTTAAAAAACGTAAACAGGCATCGAAGGTAGCGCCACCCCATACTTCAATCGCATGAAAACCTACTTTATCATATATCTGACATAAAGAGACAACTTCTTGAGTTGTCATTCTTGTCGCAAATAAAGATTGATGTCCATCACGTACTGATGTTTCAACTATTTTTAGCATATTCACTTCTATAGTTTAGGACCTGCCTTCACTAAAGCCTTTCCTTCATTATTAGTTTCATATTTTTTGAAATTATCTATAAATCTTGAAGCTAAATCTTTTGCCTTTTCATTCCACTCTTCTTTATTTTCATAAGTATCTCTAGGATCTAAGATATTTGTATCAACACCTTCTAACTTAGTAGGTATTTCAAAATTAAAGTATGGAAGTGTTTTAGTTTCACTGTTATTAATAGCTCCATTTAATATTGCATCAATTATTCCTCTAGTATCTTTAATAGAAATACGCTTACCTGTGCCATTCCAACCAGTATTAACTAAATAAGCTTTCGCATTAGACATCTTCATTCTTTTTACTAATTCTTGTGCGTACTTAGTAGGATGTAGCTCTAAAAATGCTTGACCAAAACAAGCAGAGAATGTTGGAGTTGGTTCAGTAATTCCTCTTTCAGTACCTGCAAGTTTTGCAGTGAAGCCTGATAAGAAATAAGATTGAGTTTGCTCAGCAGTAAGAATTGATACTGGAGGAAGCACACCAAAAGCATCAGCAGAAAGAAAGATTACATTATTAGCACTAG
>CADBMV010000074.1 GCA_902795865.1 uncultured Erysipelotrichaceae bacterium
CGACTTGCATGTATTAAGCACGCCGCCAGCGTTCATCCTGAGCCAGGATCAAACTCTCCGTTTGATGACTCGATATTTAAGAACTTTATCGTTCTAAATTTTAAATGAATTGACGTTTTGTTTAATTGCTTCTTATTTAGTTTTCAAAGATCAAATCACACTTTAAATTCGCCTTAATAAAACTGCACGAATTTTGCGGTGCTTACTTATACTATCAAAATAAATTAGCAAAGTCAACAACTTTTTTAACTTTTTTTAAAAAAGTTTAAAAAAGCTGATTTTATAAGCTTTTTTCAGTGTTTTTTTGATCAAAAATCAGTTCAAAATACTTCAAAATGTAATTATTGATATATGAGAAATTAAATGGTTTTTCATTTTGCTTAACCATTTCAACTAATTCATTTTTAGAATTGATACAAATTTGTTTAATTTCATCAGGATAATTCATTCTTTGACAATGATATTCAAATTCATTTTCATCAAGAATAATATAATTTCCATCAGGAAAAACTTTAACATCCAAATCATAATCAACATTTTTAATAGCTTCACCATCATAAATACTAGGAGTAGCAATATTGCAATAATAATAGATACCCGCTTTTCTAACCATTGAAATAATATTGAACCATTTCTTCTTATAATAAAAACAAATTGCAGGTTCTTTTGTTAACCAACGACGATTATCTGATTCAACCACCCAACTATGATCTGTAACTACTGCATAAAAATCATCAGTGACATCAATCACTAATGCTTTTGACCAAGTTCTATGTATTGAACCGTTGTGTTTATATGATTGAATAAATACACTATCGCCTATTTTTAAATCTGACATGAAATAATATTACCACACTTTTTTAAGTCTCTCGCATAATAATGGTACAAATATAATTGCACAGATTGTTGTAGGAATCATATATGAACCATTATATATAAGTGATCCCCAAAATGGTGTTTCCCACAAAAGGGTACCGGATAATGTTGAAGATAGTAATCTTATTAAACTGGTTATTATAATTCCACTATAAAAGTATTTATAGTTAGGAAATAAAGAAGCTAAGCCATAACATGAATAAGCTATTAGATAATCTAGTAAAAAACTCCAAATCCCATAAAAACCAACTGAACCTATAACAAGTTGTAATAACACCGAAACAAAACCTACGAACAATCCATTCTTCCATCCTAAATGATATGAACAAATCAATAAAGCGATTGGACCTAGATTAAGTTTTCCACCTGAAGCCATAGCGAATAGATTTAGTGTATCTGATAATCTATCAAGTATTACAAATACTGCACAATAAAAAGCCATGATTGCCAAAGTTTTTGTTGACATCTTTTTCATAAAAAAACACCTCCACATATAAAGGTGCCCTGTCTCTTCATCCCTACGCTAGCATTATCTAGATCAGGTTAACGGGTATGATCTCAGCCAAATGGCACCCCTACAAAAACATTATATATAGATTAGTATAAATGTTCAAATATAGTTAAACAATCTTCGTAGTGCCAATATTCATCATGAGAATACCTACCATATGCATTAGTTAAAAATAAGGCATATGATTTTCCTCTGTTTTTATAAAAGACAATAATATTTTGTCCCGCCTCATCAGTATATCCAGTCTTGCCACCTAAAACAGTTGTATTCACATCATTGTAGTTAAGTATTCTAATACCAGTAGAAATAAATGTTCCATCATCTAAAGTATGATTGAGACTTGTAAGTATTTGTTTACCTACATCATGTTTTAAAGTATCCATAACAATCAAATACAAATCATCAATACTTGTATATAAATTATCGTCATGCAAACCAGTTGTATTTGTAAAGTTAGAATTTTTACATCCTAATTCTTTTGCTAATAAATTCATTTGCTCTACCAAGTCTATTCCTTTAGATACAAAATAGTTTTCTAAAGCCACTGCCGCATCTGCACCAGAAGGAAGTATTAATGCATACAACAAATCATAAAGTGTATATTCATAATCTCTTTGAATATACGCTAAAGATGCATCTTCTTTTATTAGTGCTTCAACTTGCCTATCAGCAACATAAGAAGTATTATTTAAATTCTCTTCTAAATGCAATACTGCATCTAATGTAAGAATCTTAGTTAATGAAGCAGGAAATATTTGTTTTGTTGTATTATTTGCATAAAGTATTTCATTATCAGATAAATCAACCAACATATAACCATCTGAATGAATATCGAAATCAAACTTCTTGCTATTATCTTTAAAAACATTAATATCTTTTAAATTCACATGAAAACCTTGACCATGCAAAGATGTCCCAACTAAATAAAAAATTAGTAAACTCAATAATATTCTTCTAACCTTATTCATACAATAGTTCTATAAAACTCATAACTTTTTATTTTTAAATCACTATTATCTAAAAAGAATTCCATTAATAAAGAAAAATCTCTATACTCATATTCAAAATCTTTTAAGACATCATAATTATCAAAACTACCCTTGATCATCAATCTAAACTTCTTTAATCTTTCAATAGATAATATCTCTTCACCATTTAAATGATTCATACATAAAAAACCACCATGTCTATTAGATATTGAAACTACTTTAGTATTATTACATAGTGCACACGAATCAACAATCGGTGTTATTCCAAACAACTTTATCAGGTAACTAATAAACATTGAACCTAGCAAATATTTATTCTCTGAGTTTAAATTATCAAATACAAAACATAACTCATCATATGTATTTATGTCTCTGTTTTTCAAAGCTAGTTCACAAATAATATTCTTAAAAGAAATCATTTCAATATCACTATCTTCAAAATATGATTTTATTAATTTAGAACCATGAATACTATAGATTGTTTTATTATCTTTATAATCAATAATAAATTCGTATAAACACATTGGTAAAAAATGATTTTTACTATTTATCTTTTTAGATGCTTTAGCTATTAAGGAGATAATTCCATAATCTTTAGTAAGTACCTGCATCAAAACATCAGATTCTCGATAATCGCTTTGTGACAATACAAAACCATTTATCTTATCATTCATTTTTATCTCCAGAAAAATATCCAAGATTAAATAATTCTTTTGAAGAATTTAACCAATCTTCTTGTACCCTAACATATAAAGATAAAATAACTTTTTTATTATTAAATAGTTTTGATATATCGCTAGATGCTTGATCATTAATTCTTTTAAGCATCGAACCGTTTTTACCAATAATAATTCCTTTATGTGAAGCTTTATTACAAATAATTAGTGCTTCAATAAAAACTTTTGATGTTTTTTCTTTTATCTCTTCAACTTTGCACGCAACTAAATGTGGTACTTCTTCTTGTAGATTATTGATTATCTTTTCTCTAATTATTTCAGAAATTTGAAAATCAATATTCATATTAGTTTTAATATCATTAGGATAATACATCACTTCATCATGCAAATACTTCTTTGATGTTTCAAGTAATTCATCAAGGTTATCTTTTTTTAAAGCACTTATTGGAATGATCTCTGCAAATTTATAATTATCACTAGCATAAGCTAATCTTTTAATGAGTAGATCTGAACTAAGTTCATCAATTTTATTCATCAATAAGAAAACTGGAATATCATATTTAAACAATCTCTCAAGAATATCTTTATCTGTTTTTTGTAAACCCAAATTTGCATCAACAATATAATAAATAATATCAACACCCTCAACTTGAGAAAAAGCTTCTTTATTCATATATGAACCTAGAGCTGTCTTAGCATCATGAATACCTGGAGTATCAATAAAAACTATTTGGTAATTATCATCATTTAAAATACCTAGGATGGCATTCCTAGTTGTTTGGGCCTTATTAGTTGTGATGGCAATTTTATCATTAAGTAATGAATTAATTAATGTTGATTTACCTGCATTAGGCTTACCAATAATTGCAATAAACCCTGACTTCATCTTGATAAATCAGATTCTCCAAATTGGAATGGAAGTAATTGCGAAATACAAGTATCCATTCTTTGCTTACCATTGCTTAATAAGATTGGTGTATCTTGTTCAAGAAGTTCAGATAATACTTGTCGACATATTCCACATGGTGAAGCTAAAGTATTGCCATCTGAAACGATTGCGATTGCTTCAATATCTTGCTTGCGATAACCATTTGAATATGCTGCAAAAATAGCACTTCTTTCTCCACAGTTAGTTCCACCAAAAGATGCATTTTCAATATTGGCTCCATAAAACAAAGTTCCATCTTTACACAAAACACATGCACCTACATGATATTTAGAATAAGGCGCATAGGCATTTTTCATAGCTTTAAAAGCTTCATTAATTAGTTCTTCATGACTCATCATAGAATCCTCCTTAAAACACATATAATACATATAATTAAGCTTGCAATACTATTAACTAGTACAGCTGCACTAGATAAATCTTTTATTACTTTAATTCTTTCATCTTTTTCAATATTTAGATAGTCACCAATTTTTTCTATTGCAGTATTAAATATCTCACTGCTTATAACTAAAGATATACAAATAATGAATAACATCCATTCGTATATATCTAATTTAATAATGATTCCGCCAATTATTGCTAATAATCCAAGTATCAATTGAACAAGTACAGCTTTATGCTTAAAAGCAATAGCAATACCATTAAAAGCATCTTTAAACTTCTTCACTTTAAATCTCCAATAATCTTTTTTTGTAAAGAAAACATCTTCTTTTCGTCTTCTTTATTCATATGATCATATCCAAGTAAATGTAATAATCCATGCACAAATAAGAATACAAATTCTCTTTTAATTGAATGATTATATTCTTTAGCTTGCGATAATACTTTATCTCTATTTATAAATATATCTCCTAATTCAATTCTATCTTCACATTGAAAGCCATCTTCATCATCTAATAACGCAAAGGATATCACATCAGTAACTGAGTCTATATTTCGATAATCTCTATTAATTCTTCTGATACTAATAGGGCCACATATTATCAAAGAAAGATCATAATTATCTTCAAGCTTCAATACTTTTAATGTCTCATAATAATATTTATCTAATAATTTAAAATATTTATTTAAATCATTATATTTAGTTCTATTTATAACGTTTAGCATAGTTTAATTATAACTTGATTTGTCTTAATATTAGTGTTATATTTAATTAGCAGTCTAGTATGTAGAGTGCTAATATGATGCTAAGGAGGTCTATTTATGGCAATTAAACAATTCAAAACAGAATCAAAAAGATTATTAGATTTGATGGCTAATTCAATCTATACAAATACGGATATCTTTTTAAGAGAATTAATATCTAATGCATCAGATGCCTTAGATAAAAAACATATTCTATCTTTAACTGATAGCTCAATAGAAGAAACTAGTCCACATATTAATATTGATATAAATAAAAAAGATAGAACTATCACCATCACAGACAATGGTGTTGGCATGGATAAAAAAGAACTAGAGGATAATTTAGGTACTATAGCTAAATCAGGTTCTTTTGAATTCAAAAAAGATTTATCTGAAAAAGATGAAGCTGATATTATTGGTCAATTTGGTGTAGGTTTTTATTCTGCATTTATGGTTGCGGAAAAAGTTGAAGTAATCAGTAAAAAAGTAAATGAAGATAAAGCCTATAAATGGACATCAGATATGGATGGTTATGAAATAACTAGCAGTAATAAACAAGAAACTGGTACACAAATAACTTTATTCATTAAAAAGAATACAAAAGAAAAGAAATATGATAAATATTTAGAATCATCTGAAATTCAAATGCTGGTAAAGAAGTATTCTGATTATATTAGATATCCTATAGAAATGATGATTGAAACTTATGATTACCAAGAAGATGGAACATCACAAAAGGTTAATAAACTTCAAACATTAAATTCTATGAAACCAATCTGGAAAAAGAATAAGAAAGATATAAGTCAAGATGATTATGATGAATATTATATGCAAGAATATTACGATTATTCTAAACCATTAAAAACAATTCATTACAAAGTTGAAGGAAATACATCTTATACTGCCCTATTATATATTCCAAGTCAAAGACCTTTTAATTACTTTACTAATGATTATAAATTAGGTTTAAAGTTATATTCTCGTGGTGTCTTTATAAAAGATGAAGCAAGTGAAATAGTTTCAGATTATTTTAGATTTATTAGAGGTATTGTTGATTCAGATGATTTAAGTTTAAATATCTCAAGAGAAATTCTTCAACAAGATCATCAAATGAATGTTTTAAAGAAATCAGTAGACAAAAAGATTAAATCAACTTTGGAGACAATGTTAGAAAAAGATAGAGATAATTATGAAAAATTCTTTGATAACTTTGGTTCTCAATTAAAATATGGTTGCTACGACAACTTTGGTATCAATAAAGATGTTTTAATTGATTTATTAATGTTTAAATCTTCAAAAGAAGATAAATATGTGACACTTAAAGAATATGTTTCTAATATGAAAAAATCACAAAAAGAAATATATTATGCATCTGGTGAATCAATAGAAAAGATTAAACAATTACCTCAACTTGAAAAAGTTTTAGATAAAGGATACGAAGTGTTATATTTCACTGATTCTGTTGATGAATTTCTAACATCAATAATTAGAGAATATGATTCTAAACCATTTAAATCAATATTAAAAGGAGATCTAGATCTAGATAGTAAACAAGAAAAAGAAGAATTGGATAAGAAGACTCAAGATAACAAAGACATCATTGATAATATTAAAGAAATATTAAAAGATAAGGTCAGTGATGTTAAATTATCAAACAGAATGAAATCATATCCTGCATGTCTTGTATCAGATGATAATTTATCAATTGATATGGAAAAAGTATTAAAACAATTAAATCAAGAAAATGTCAAAGCAAACAAGATTCTTGAATTAAATCCAGATCATGATTTATTTAAAGAACTAAAGAAATTAAATGATGATAAAAAAGATATAAGTGAATATGCTGAGCTATTATATGATCAAGCATCATTAATGGCTGGCTTAGAACTTGAAGATCCTTCTAAATTCGCTAAAACGTTAAGTGAACTAATGTTAAAAGCTATTAAATAATATGAAAACTAACCATTCATTTGAATGGTTAGTTTTATAATTCATTTACTTAAATACATCTACATCTTCATCATTAAGAATGTCTAATAAGTTGAGCTTTTCTTTCTTTTCAAAGTGTTCGTTTTCAAATAGTTTTCTTAAATCAAATAGTCTTGCATTACAATCGTATTTAAGTTTAAGTTCTTCTTTACTAATTTCATCATCTATTCTCTTGTAGATAGAAACAAGTTTACTTAGATCACTATTTAAATTAGTTCTTTGAGATAATAACTCATCAAATTCTTTCTTAAGATTATTTGATATCTCATTGAAATCACTAGCACTCTTTTTAATGTTTTCTTCATGAAGATTTATTAATTTTCTTCTTTCTATTTCGAAGTCTTCAGCAACGGTTAATTGTTGATTATGCATATTACTCAAGAATTTTTCTTGTTCAGATACAGCTTTTCTAAGATGTTTATTCAAGCTTTCTTGTTTATCATATTCATCTTTTAACATTGCATCATATGCATTACAAATTGATGTAATTTCATCTTCATAAAATTTAAGATTCTCTGCTTTGCTTGCATCAAGGTTTTCAATATCACTAGATATTTGATCAATAACCATATTGCGCTTTTCTGCTAGCTCTGCAAGAATTGCATTATGAGTTTTTTCTAAATCATCAAGTTTTTGTTTGAAAGCGATAGTTTTGCCTTGTAAATCAAAGGTATCTTCATTTTCAGCACTTTCAAGAATCTCAGGACGTGTTCTTAGTAGATTGTCATATTCAGACATTGTTGAAGCAATCTGTGTCTTAATAGAAACTACTCGATCATCATGAACCTTCATCAAATCTTGACTGCTATCATATATTTGTCTAATTTTACCTTCAATATTTTCAAGATATGCTTGTGTTTCTTTTTCTAAATCAGCTATCGCAATACGTTTTTCATTTTCATATGCTTCAATTTTAGAAATCTCTGAATCTTTTTTGTTCTGCAAATCTTGTACTTCTTGTCTTAAAGAATCACACTTTTCTCTTACTTCTTTTAAGTATTCATCATAAGCAGATTTCTTTTCTTCTAAAACATGATTATAGTTATTATTAATCTTTTCAATTTCCGAATTAATCTCTTCTTGTTTCTTACTTAAAGTGCTAGATAATTCACTTCTTCTTAATTCATTAGCATTAACAAGATTATCAAGTTCCTGTTGAATAGCTTTTGTCTTTTCTGCAACAATGCTGTACTTATCACTGCATTGTTTTTCAGTAGCTTGTTTACGTTCGTTAATTTCATTAATTAAAGTCTGAAGATTATTTTGTTTAACTTGTAAATCTTCTTGATAAACTTTTATTTTTTCATCATATTGTTTTTCTACTGCAAGCTCTTTTTCTTTATATTGTTTTTCAACACTTTCATATTCTTCATTAAACTTTTTAGATAATTCTTCATATTCAGCGTTTTTACGATTAGTAATAACTTGAAGCTGTCTATCAAGTTCTTCTTTGAAGCTATTTAATTCATTCTGTCTGCGATTTAATTCATCATTTAATGATTTCTCTAAATCATCAGCTTCATTTTTAGCTTTAGAAAATTCATCTTCAACAATACTTAATTCATTTTCTGCTTCTAAACGTTTTGCTCTATCGTTGCTGTAAGCTTCTTCTTCAAGCTCATCAATACTTCTTTTTCTTACGGTTATAGTATTTAAAGTGTCGTTGTACTCTCTTTGTTTTTCAGCAAACTCATCTCTAATATTGCTTAATTCTCTTTTTGGAGCTGTCTCATATTCTTCGACAACGTTTTCTAAATCTATTTTATGTTTGTTTGCTAATTCATTTAGTTTTTCATCACGTTGTAGATATAGTTGTCTTAAATTTTCATCATGTTCAACAACTCTGTCTTCCATATCGATTTTTAATTTAGAAATAGATTCTAATAGTTCTGAACGTTGCACTTGCATTGCACGTATTTTATTCTCAGTTTCTTTTTCTATTTCATCAATTGTTGAATCAATATTTAATCTAGCTTCATCATATTCACTTCTTTTAATTTCAAAAGAAGAATTAGCTTTATTAATTTCACTTTCATACTTAGAGTTTAGTCTCTCTAATTGATTATTATGTTCGTCTAAAGCATGTTTTAATTCAGCTACATGTTCTTCGTTTAATATAGCTATCTTTTCATCATGTTCAGCTTGTACTTTACTTACTTTTTGTTCATAGTCCTTATTAGCTTCTGCTTCTTTGGTGTTTATCTCATCAATTTTTATTTTGTATTGAGCATTATTTGCATCAATCTTTTCTTGTACAACATTGATCTTATTCTTTAAGTCTTCTTTTTGGATACTAATATTCTTTAGATAAGCTTCTTGATCCTTATCAAGATTAAACATTTTCGATAAATAAGCATTCTCATAACTTTCTGCTTCTTTTTGAATACTCAAGATATCTTTATTAACGCCACCAATATTTTCTTTTACATTTTTAATCTCGTCTTTTATCTTGTTTAGCTTAACATCATATTCCTTCTTAAAGCTTTCTAAATCTTGTTCATACTCTTTAGTTTTATTAACTAAGAAAGCTTCATTATCAGAACTTATTTTTTCCATTTCCATATTCAAAGAATTAACTTTGTTACGATGTTGCTTTTTTGTATCTGATATTTCTTGTTTAATAGAATCTATTTGATTATTAAAATCTTCAACCATGCTATTAAACTGTTCATCACGCTTAACATATCTTGCTTGTAGATACTCATTACGATTTTTTAATTGATTCTCTTCTTCATCTAAGTTAGTTTTTAGAATAGATAATTCTTGATCAAGAATCTGTTTGTGTTCATTAAATTTTTCATCTAAATCACCTACATATTCTTCATATTTTACTTGTAGTTGTGGTTTAGTATCCTTTAATGATTTTTTTAGTTCAGCTAATTTCTCTGCTTTTTTAGTTTTTAATAAAGCTAAAAGATTATCTAATTCAATAGTCTTGTTTTCATATTCATTTTGATGATCAATGATGTCTTGTTCAAGTTGATCATTTCTATTGCTTAAATCATTTTCTAAATCTTCAATTTCTTTCAAAAGACGGTTTTGTTCATCAAGATTATGTTTTGTAAGATTTTCTAATTCTAATTCACTACTTTTTCTTGTGTTTTCTAGTTCATTTAAATAGTTAGTTTTTTGTCTGTCTAATTCATTTAATTCACTATTAAAACCATCAAGGATATTTCTTTTTTCATTAATTATTGCTTCTTTAGCTCTTCTTATTTCTTCTAGTTTTGCTTCTTGAGCATCAGCCAATTGTCTAGAAGCTAATTCGTGTTTGTCTTGAATATCTTTGATTTGCAGTTCAATTTTTTCAACTTCTTCATTGTTTTTTATATGTAGTTTATCTAATTCGTCTTTGAATTCATCAGCTTCAGTATTCTTTTCAAGCAAAATAGCATCGTATTTTTGTTTTAGTTCATTCATTTGATTATTAAAATCTTCAGCTTGTTGCTTTTTAGTATCACGAAGTTGTTTTAAATTCTTTTCAATACTGTTTTTTCTTTTTTCAAAAGTAGCTTTTTCTAGACTTTCTTCTTTCTTTAATAAAGCTTTCTTCTTGTCCTTGAATTGTTGAATCTTTTCGTTTATTTCAGCTAAATCATTATCAAAGGTTTGTTTAAAATCGTCTTGTTTCTTTTCAAGTCTTTTTAAATCTCGATTATACTTATTTGTTCTTTTTTCTAATTCCTCATCAAAAGCTTTTCTTTTCTTTTCGATTGAAAAATACTTTTTACGGTATTTTTCATTAGTTTTTTCAATTTCAGATTGTAAATCTTTCAATTCTTCTTCATAAGCTTTGATTAAGTCTTGCTTTTCAGCAATTTGTTCATCTAATTTAGCTTCGATATTATTATTTTCATCAAAAAGACTCATGGACAAACCTCCAACTTTATAAATCGATTATATCAAATATAATTAAATTAATAAAATAATTAATTATTGCATTTTCAGAGCTTTATTGTTAGAATTATAAGGCGCGGAATATTCTTATATGGTTCCTTAGCCAAGTGGTAAGGCAATAGACTGCAACTCTGTGATCGCCGGTTCGAATCTGGCAGGAACCTCCAGTTATGGGGATGTGGCGGAATGGTAGACGCGAGGGACTTAAAATCCCTTGGTAGTAATACCGTGAGGGTTCAACTC
>CADBMV010000075.1 GCA_902795865.1 uncultured Erysipelotrichaceae bacterium
CAATAAGGTTTCATCTATATTCTAATAAAAGGCTAGAAAGGAAAAGTGATACTTATGTACAAACAAGGTACGTTTGTATCATACAAGAAAAACATGAATATTATCAAAGCAATCATATTTGGAATTATTGAAGGTATTACGGAGTGGATGCCTGTTTCATCTACTGCCCATTTAAAAATATTAAATACTTTTTTACCTCTTAATGTATCTGAAGGATTCTTTGATGTTTTTGAAGTGGTAATTCAATTAGGTGCTATTATTGCATTATTAATTATTTTTTGGAATAAAGTATGGCCTTTTGGTAAAAGTAATAAACCTCTTGGTTCAGGTATATTAAGTAATATTAAAAAAGATAAATTTGTTTTATGGATAAAAATAATTGTTGCTTGTCTTCCTGCAATCATCTATGAATTATTCTTAGAAGATTTATTAAACTTTATTACACCTCAAAATGAGATGTATGTTATTGGTATAGCTTTAATTCTTGTAGGTATAGTATTTATAGGAGTTGAATATTTTGTTAAAGATAAAACATTTAATATCACTTCAACAAGACAGTTAACTCTATTAAACTGTTTATATATTGGTTTAGCTCAATTAGTAGCCGCTATTATTCCAGGGGTATCTAGATCTGGTGCAACTATAATCTGTGCACTATTATTAGGTATAAGCAGAACTTGTGCAGTTGAATTTACATTTGAGCTTGCAATACCAGTGATGTTTGGTGCAAGTTTAATGAAATTACTTAAGTATGGTATCGCAATGAGCTTTGGTGAAGTAATGATATTATTATTAGGTTCAATAAGCGCATTTATAGTTTCGTTATTTATGATTAGATTTGTATTAGATTATATTAAAAAGAATAACTTTAATATATTTGGTATATATAGAATTTTATTAGGAATTATTGTATTAGTATTTTTAAGATAGTATGGATTTAAGTCTTTTTACAGGTATCTTTTTAGAAGGAATATTATCATTTTTATCTCCATGTGTTTTACCACTAATACCTTTATATATGTCTTATTTAGCTGGTGGTAATAAACAGGTAGATGAAGATGGTAATGTGAAATACAAAACATTTAAAGTATTTTTAACAACAATCTTTTTTGTGTTAGGTATATGTTTAACATTTGTGTTGTTAAGTGTATCAATTAGTTTTATAAAGACTTATATTAATGAATATAGTGAAATAATCTCTATAATTGGTGGTACTTTATTAATAATCTTTGGTTTACACCAAACTGGTTTATTACATATTAATGTTTTGGAAAGAGAATTTAAATTAAATCTTAATTTGAAACTTGATAATATGAATTATCTTAAGGCTTTCTTATTAGGTTTTGTTTTTTCTTTAGGATGGTCTCCATGTATTGGTCCAATGTTGGCAAACGCAATTTTACTTGCGAGTACATCTAGTCAAGGTTATTTATATATTGTCTTTTATACTTTGGGATTAATAATTCCATTTTTAATTACTGGTTTATTTACTTCAGCTATATTAAATTATTTAAATAAACATAAGGGTATTCTAAAATGGGTTTTAAAGATTGCGGGTATTGTTTTAATATGTTTTGGTATTTATATGATTCATAATGCATCAAAAACAATTATTGCAACTAAAAACATTGAAAACAATATAGCTAATGCAACAACCTCAAGTGATAGTGCTGCTGAAATTGAAGAATTTCTTTTAAATTATGAATTTAAAGATAAAGATGGAAATCCATTTAAACTAATTGATCATACAGGAAAATATATCTTTTTAAACTTTTCAGCAAGCTGGTGTACATATTGTCATGAAGAAATACCTACATATAAACAATTCTCTGAAAATGAAGAAGTTACTTGTTTCTATGTTATGACGCCTCAAGTAGAAGAAGCTGAAGGTGCAATTGAAAAATATTTAGTTGATTATAATATTGAAGTTCCTGTAATTATAGATGATGATGGTGTTTTATTCTATTATTGTGGAATATCTGGATATCCTACAGTGTTTGTAATTAATCCAGAAGGTAAGTTTTTAACCTATGTATCAGGGGCTCTTGGTTTAGAAAATTTTAATAAGTTATTAGATTATTGTAAAGAATTAGATAGTAATAATTAATCTTTATCTGGAATAAAAGAATCAAATATAAAACATTTATAATATTTTTTAGCTTCTTCTAATTCTTTTTGAGATTTGATTGTCCATGCTACACATTCTGCATGATATATTTTTGATACTATTCTAAAAGAAAGATTATTCATATCACTGTGTTGATAAGCTATGTAGTCTGGTCTATTAATAAAGTTAAATAATAGATTAGTAAGAATAATTTTTAAGAAAAAATTCACTTTAGAATTTTTATCATTGATAGAATTATATGCAAGTTGGCCTCTTATAATTTGTGGTTCGTTTTTCTTTAAATAATACACGACATAAGGATTAAAAGATTCAATATTGTATAAACCATTATATCCTTGCATAAGATTCACAACTCTTTTGGTTGTTTCTAAATATCTTCCTTCTGGTTTTATTTCAATAATTAAAGGTGTATCTTTTTCCAAAATATTTAATACATCTTTAAATAGGGGAATTACTTCATTAGTATCTAATAATTTATATTGTAGAAGTTCATCGTATGTACAATCTATTAAATTTTTATCAATACCAGTCATTCTTTTTAAAGAACTATCATGGAATACAACCAATTTATCATCTTTAGTTAATTGAATATCAAGTTCAATACCATATTGATTTTTAACAGCTTCTTCAAAAGCAATTAAACTATTCTCTGGTATATCAAGATTATTAAAAAGACCTCGATGAGCAATATATCTTTCTTCATATGGTTTCATTAAATGTTTCCTTGATATATTAGGAAATAGTGCTAATAAATATAGGGAAAGAATAATAAGTAATATAATTAATAATCCAATCATACTTTTATTATAAAACAATATAAAAAGCCTTCAAACGAAGGCTTATTATAATTAAACAATTTTATCAGTTAGTAATTATTTAATAATTTTAGTTACAGAACCAGAACCTACTGTTCTACCACCTTCACGAATAGAGAATTTTGTTCCTTCTTCGATAGCGATAGGAGCGATTAGTTCAACG
>CADBMV010000076.1 GCA_902795865.1 uncultured Erysipelotrichaceae bacterium
AGCAAGGACATATACAATATAGCTCAAAGCGTAAAGGAACTGATCTAGTTCCTTTTTTGTTTGTAAAGGCATACAGATTTATTGAAAATATTTTCATTTTTTATTAGAATACAGGTGAGGAAGGTGATTTCTATGGATGCTTTTATTATCGCTTTTAGAAACCTATGTAGTGACATAATGCCTATTTTAGGGGCAACTGTTTTAGTATGTTTGATTGTACTATTAATTAAATTAATTAAATTAATGACTAGTCTAAATTCAACATTACTAAAAACTCATACTACCATCGACTTAGTTGATCAATCAATTGAAAAAGTTCAATCTCCTTTAGATACTGTTGTGAAAGTATCTTCGACAGTTGATAAAGCTCATGATGCTACTATTGTTGCTGTAAAAGATGCAGGAGAATTTGTAAGTAGCCATGCAGGTGAAATAAAAGAAAAAGTACTTAGTTTTATAAGTAGTGATTCTAAAGAAAAAGTTGATGAATTAAAAGAACCTAGTCCTGAAGATATCATAGGTGGCTAATATGGATAATAATATTAAAGTATTAATCAGTGAATTAATTGATGATTTAAAAATTAAAATAGAAAACATCTCTAAAATTGCTCAGTCTGATGATATCCAAATTCAAAATCAATTACTGATTATTAGAAATAAAGCAATTAATGTTTTATTTACAGTTTCTGATAAATTGTATGATGCATGCAATGAATATGATGATATTGATGATTTATATAAAAGTGTAGATATTGTAAAAGATAGAGCAAATAAATTATATGAAGAAGTCATATCTAGAGTTGAAGAATTAAAAAACACTAAAGATAATGACAATCATGAATTTATAGAAGACAAAGAAGAAATAAATGATGTTCAAGATATAGAAGAAACTGTTCTAGAATTTAAAGAACCAATTAATCAAATTAATGAAGAAGTTAATGAAAAAGCATTGGATACATTAAAAGGATGGCTATTGCCAAAAGGTGACGACAAATGAAAAAAATAACAATTTATGAAGTTGCTAAAGAAGCAAACGTTTCACTTGCCACTGTTTCTAGAGTTATTAATGGTTCTTCTGTTGTTAAAGAAGAAACAAGAAAAAGAGTTGAAGAAGCAATAAACAAATTAGGATATCGACCTAATGCAATTGCTCAAGGTCTTGCTCTTTCTAGAACGACTACTGTTGGATTGATAATTCCTTCTACATCTATTTCTTTTTCTGGAAGAGTTATTAATGGTTTGTGTGATGTAGCAAAAATATATGATTATTCAGTATATCTACATACCATTACTGAGGGTGTTACAGATATTAAAGAAATTATTGATGATGTAATTAAAGCTAGAGTTGATGGTGTTATCATATATGCTGATAAAGATTTAGATGATTCAATTAAGCTATTAGAAGACTATAATATTCCTATGGTTGTCATGGGCAATCAAATATCTTCTAAGAGTATATGTTCTGTTTATGTTGATTATCGTAAAGCTGTTTATGATTTATGTATATCTTATTTACAAAAAGGTATTAAAGATATTGCAATCTTACAAGATCATCGTAATGATGTGATATCTAAATTGATTAAACAAGGTGCAATCGATGCATTTAAACAATTTGATCTAGATTATGAAGGTTTTATAGAGATATCTAAGGATAATCGTTCAACATATAAGTTCTTAAAATCTTATTTTAAAACTCATAAACATGAAGTGTTTGTCGCAAATAGAGACTCACAAGCTCTTGCAGCGCTAAATGCAGCTACAGGTGCAGGAATTAGCATTCCTGATGAAATGCAACTTGTATGTATGAATGAAAGTAAATATACTTCTTCTGTTAGACCTGAGATTTCTGCATATGTAGTGCCACTATATGATTTGGGTGCTATTTCAATGCGCTTAATGACTAAAATGCTTAAAGATGAAGAAGTAGAAGAAAAGGAAAAGTGTTTAAATGCAGTATTTTCTAGCAAAAACACTACAAAGGAATAGAATATGAATATTTATGAAGAACTAGTTTGGCGTGGTCTTATTAAAGACGAATCTTCGCCTGAAATAAAAGAATTATTAAATAAAGGTGGTTTAACTTTTTATATTGGTACTGATCCAACAGGTGACTCTTTACATATTGGGCACTTTTCATCATTTTTAATTTCTAAAAGATTAAAAGATGCTGGACATAATCCAATCTTATTAGTTGGAGGTGGTACAGGTTTAATTGGTGATCCTAAACCTGACGCTGAAAGACCAATGATTACAAAAGAAGAAGTCGATCATAATTTTGATAGTCTTAAAAAACAAGCTGAAAAGATATTTGGTTTTGAAGTTGTGAATAATTATGATTGGTTAAAAGATTTCACTTATATCGAATGGTTAAGAGATGTAGGTAAGTTTTTTAATATAGGCTATATGCTTAATAAAGATATTGTCAGAAGAAGACTTGATGAAGGTATTACTTATACAGAATTTTCATATATGATGCTTCAAGCTTATGATTTTATGCATCTATATGAAAATAGAAATGTTACATTACAAGTTGCCGGGCAAGATCAATGGGGCAATATCACCGCTGGTATTGAACTTATTAGAAAAAAACTTGGTAAAGAAGTATATGGTTTTACAATGCCTTTATTAACAAAAGCTGATGGTCAAAAGTTTGGTAAATCAAATGGTAAAGCAATTTGGTTAGATATTAATAAAACTTCAGCATATGAAATGTATCAATTCTTTATTAATACTGAAGATGAGAAGGTAATTGATTACTTAAAATTCTTAACTTTCTTATCTAAAGAACAGATTGAAGAACTTGAAAAGTCTCATAAAGAAAAACCAGAACTACGTGAAGCTCATCGAGCTCTTGCTAAAGAGGTTATTACTTTCTTACATGGTCAAGATGCTTATGAATCCGCAGTTAAGATTGCACAAACATTTTTTAAAGGAGATTTTAAGCAATTAACTTACGATGAATTAAAACAAGGTACAACTGATTTAGAAAAGATTAAAATTGATGATAATACATCATTAATTAGTGCTTTAGTTAATATTGGTGCATGTAAATCAAATAGAGAAGCTAGAGAGCTAATAAGTGGTTCTTCAATTAGTGTTAATGGAGAAAAAATAACTGATTTGAATTATGTTTTAAATAAAAAAGATGCATTTAATGAAGAATTAACTATAATTAAGAAGGGTAAGAAATATTATTACGCTTTAATGTTTTAAATATGAAAAAGATTTTGGTTGTACTTAGTTTGCTATTTATGTTAACTGCTTGTCAAGATGCAGGAAGACAAATGGCAAATCCTGAAGAGAGATATTTGTATATTATTGATATGATTAAGGAACATGAAGTTTTTGCAACGAGTTCCAATTATTTTGATATTGCTTGTGAGATGGCGAAAATTGAAGGCGCTTATCGTTATTATATAACTGTGGATAATCCTCATCTTGCAATGTTTGATGTAGAATTATTAGCTATTGAAGATGATGTTGATTATCTTAGTACGATGGCAGCCAATGTAGGTATTTTTGAAAATAGTGAATATAATATCGTTCCTAATCAATCAAATCCATCACAAGGATATGTAAAAGGTGTAGTAGCTTCAGCAATCACAAATAAACCAGAAACAACACTATATATCTTTGTACAATTTAAAAACTCTGATTATTCAGTTACACATTCAGAGTATTTCAAAATCGATGTTAAATATGAGGGATAAAATCCCTTTTTAAATATTCTTTAAATAATCAATTACTTCATCAATTAGATGAAGTGGAGTAGATGCTCCAGCACTTACATAAACTTTTTCTATATCTTTTAAATCATCTTGATTTATATCTTTATAACTTTGTATTAATAAAGTTTTGATACCTTTACTATTTCCAATATCCACAAGTTTATTTGTGTTATTAGATTTTACATCTCCAACTACATATAATAAATCACAATCTATTAAATCTTGAATTGCTTTTTGTCTAGAACTTGTAGCATCACAGATTTCTTTTTCAATAATTATATTTGGATATTTATTTTTAGCTAAAACAATTAAATCAGCTAATTCTAAATAAGACATTGTAGTTTGATTTGTAAGAAATATTTTATCATTATTGATTGTTAAATTATTTAAATCGTTATCATCACTTACAAGATGAATCTTATCTGATATAGATAAAACTGCTTGAGCTTCTGGATGATTTCTTTTACCAAAATATATTACATCATATCCTTGATTTAAATAATCTCTAATGATATCTTGTGTCTTTTTAACATCAACACATGTTGCATCAACATATTTCAAATTCTTATTAATTACTCTTTGCTTAATGCTATCTGATATTCCATGAGCAGTAAAAATAATAATTCCCTCATCAATTGAATCAACTAATTCTTCTTTAGTTTTATTTGTATCATCTAATGTAATTATTCCTAAATCAGCTAATTCTTTAGAAACATAACTATTATGTACAAGCATACCTAAAATATAAACATTTTCATTAGGATTATTTAGTTTTGTATCCTTAGCAATTTTAATGGCGTTAACTACACCTTTACAATATCCTGAAGGAATGACTCTTTTTACTAACATATCTAAATTATACAACAGACAATATGGTAAAATTATGGGGTATGAATAAATCTTTAAAAGCAGAAACACTTAAATTTATTGAATTAAACAATTTTGATCAACTTACAGCTGTACAAAGTGAGGTTTTAAAATACACTTGTAAGAATTCGGATTTGATTGCTTTATCTAAAACTGGTACAGGTAAAACACATGCATATTTAATTCCTATTATGGAAATGATTAATCCTAAGTCTGATAAGACTCAAGTATTAATATCTTTGCCTACTAGAGAACTTGCATATCAAGTTAATCAGAATTGCTTATTGATGAAAGAAGTATATCCTGATTTAAGAATACAGTTATTAGCTGGTGGTACTGATAAAAAAAGAAGTCTAACAAAATTAGAGAACGTTCCACATATTGTAATAGGTACACCTGGAAGAATTAAGGACTTATTTGATGCTAATGCTTTAAGAGTAGATTTTGTACAGATGTTTGTAATAGATGAAGCTGATATGACTTTAGAATATGGTTTTCTTGAAGATATTGATGCAGTATTTTCCCGTATGGTTAAAGATCCTGAAGTGTTATGCTTTTCTGCAACTTTTCCTCAAGAATTGAATAATTTTGTAAAGAAGTATTTAAACAATCCTAAGATTATTAAAGTTGAAGATAAAAAAAGAGATCCTAGAATAGTTCATGTATTAGTGAATTGTAAACACAAATCATATAAAGAGAAAGCATACGATATCTTAAAAGGTATTAATCCATATGTTTGTTTAATATTTGCTAATTCTAAAGACGAAGCTGATGAAACATATGAATATTTAACTGAAAAGGGTATTAAAGCTTTACTTCTTCATGGTGGTTTAGATTCACGTACTAGACAAAAGGCAATTAAGGATCTGCAAGCTAAAAAATATTCTTATGTAGTTGCTTCTGATGTTGCTTCAAGAGGTATAGATATTGATGGTATAAGTCATGTTATATCTATGGGTCTGCCTAAGCAACTTCAATTTTATACACACCGTGCAGGAAGAACTGGTAGAAATGAGAAAAATGGAACTTGTTATTTATTGTATAAAGAAGAAGATATTCCTTCAATTAAACAATTAAATAAGAAAGGTATTAATTTTATTGCTAAAGATTATAAAAAAGGAAAATGGGTAGAAACTAATAATCCTACCAAGAAAAAAGAAATAAAAATTGATGTTGAGGAAAAACAAATAGTTAAAACTCTATATCGTAAAAATGAAAAGGTAAAGCCTAATTATAAAAAGAAGAAAAATAGAGAAGTAGAAAAGATTAAACGAAAAAAAAGAAGAGCTTTTATACAGGCAAAGATAAAAGAAGAAAGAATTGAAAGATATAAACAAAAAGCAAAAAAAGCTAGTTAAGAGTAATTGTGAAAAAGAGACATAGATTCAAAGCATTATTAAACATTTTAATAGTTTTTCTTGGTACAGCTTGGATTTTTTATTATTATTTTGGTATCTATAATGAAAAAGTTAATGTTGAAGATATTTATGTAAATGAATATGATCAATTAATTATTAAATTAGATAATGAAGGAAAATGTTCACTAATAGGTGGTATTGAAGAAAGTAGATGGGTTAACACAAATAGTGATAATGCTTGTATCTTAGAAAAACAAGATAGCTATAATACTTTATATTTAAGAAATAAACATACTTATTTATCTGAATATGATAAAGATATTTCATATTTAAATAGTCTTGATATTACTAATAAGTCAAAATATCTTGCAGTAAATGCAAAAATGAATTTAAAGTATTCAATTGATTCTTATGGACTATATGATAAAGAAGTAGTTTATTCTTCTTCAAATGAAGATGTCGCTAGTATTGATGAACAAGGAATAATTACAGGAATTAATAATGGTAAAGCAACAATCACTATTCAAAGTTCTAATAAGGAAGATAGTATTGATATTATCGTTACTGATTTAATTATTCCAATAAAAGAAGAATATGATTTTGATAAACCTTTTATTGAATGTAAACAATACACAAAACAAGATAATGATTTGTTTGATGAAATATTAAAAGATAGAGTAAATGATGCTGGATATTCAACTAGGGCAGCTGCTGTTGCTGCCGCAAGATTTTTTGAATTTGAATTACCTTTTCAAGTTGCTTATTTTTCTGAAAATGGAAGAATTGATTCATATATGAATCATTTTGCCGATGGAGAAGGTAGGTATTATCATGAAGGATTATATTTAGATGAATCAAGATATGAAAATCTTGATCCTGAGATGATTGTTAGAGGTCCTGCATGTTGGGGTTGTAGACTTTATGAACTTGATGGAGAAAAATATATAGATAATGGTTTAGATTGTTCAGGATATATTTCATGGATTTTACTACAAGCTGGATATGATCCTGGAGATTTAGGGGCTGGTATTGCTGAATGGGAAGATCTTACAAAACTTGGAACTTTAATAGAAATCAATAAGGCTGTGAATAACGATTTAATTAGAGTTGGTGATTTGTTAAGCGGTAGTGAAATTTCAGCTGAAGAAGGTGGACATATTGCTTTTGTGATAGGTAAAGATGATGATTACTACTATACATCTGAAGCTTTATGGGAAGAAACAGGATATTTTGGAGTTGTTGTTGTAAAACATAGTAAACAAGAACTAATTGATAATTTTTATTGGTCAGTTGATATGAATGATTTTTATAAACAAGATGGTAATTTAACTGATTTATGGTTTGATAGCTAAAGTATAATAATATTATGAAGATAGGTTTTATATCATTGGGTTGTGCTAAAAACTTAGTTGATAGTGAACATATCATCGCTTTGTTTGATGATCCTTTTTTTGAATTTGAATATGATTTAAAAAAATGTGATGCAATCTTAATAAATACATGTGCATTTATCTTAGATGCTAAACAAGAATCGATAGATACAATATTAGAGATTGCTGAATATAAAGAATATAATTTAAAAAAACTAATTGTCACAGGATGTTTTTCAACTAGATATTATGAGCAGTGTTATGAAGAATTTCCTGAAGTTGATTTATTTGTGAAGATTTCTGACTATGATAAACTACCTGAATTATTATCGGAAATGTTTGATCATAAATTTACTAAAACATATGGTCATAATCGTAAACTAGTTAATAATGATTATTCTGCATATTTAAAGATATCTGATGGTTGTAATTGTGGATGTAGTTTTTGTGCTATTCCTGCAATAAGAGGCCCTTATAAATCAACTCCTATTGAAGATTTAGTTTTAGAAGCTAAATTTTTAAAAGAAAAGGGTATTAAAGAATTAACTTTAGTTGCTCAAGATAGTACTAGATATGGATTAGATTTATATGGAGAATTATCTTTATATAGATTATTAAAAGAATTAGATAAAATTGGCTTTAAATGGATAAGAATACTATATATGTATCCAGAAGCTATTGATGAAAGATTATTAAAGACAATTAAAGAGTCTAAAAGTGTTTTAGCTTATTTTGATATTCCAATTCAATATGGCAATGACAAAATATTAAAAGCGATGAATAGGAAAGGTGATTCAAAATTAATTAGAGATAAAATATCTTTAATACATTCTTATTTTGATAATCCTATTATTCGTACTACTTTAATTGTAGGTTTTCCTTATGAAACA
>CADBMV010000077.1 GCA_902795865.1 uncultured Erysipelotrichaceae bacterium
AGCAACAATATAGAAACTTATTTATTTGATTCTCTAAGACCCACACCTGAGCTTTCATATACTGTAAGATATTACAATTGCGATGGTGGAGTTATGATTACTGCTTCACACAATCCTAAAGAATACAATGGCTATAAATTGTATGATGAAACAGGTTGTCAATTAGTACCTAAACTTGCTCAAAAAGTTATTGATGAAATAAGTCAATTAGAAGATATTTTAGAAATAAAACCAAGTGATGATTATGATGAAAATTTAATTCATATTGTGAATGATGAAGTTGATAAAGCATACTATGCTGATTGTTTATCAATACAATTAAGAAAAGATGTAGATAAGAACTTTAAGATTGCTTTTTCAAGCGAACATGGAGCATCATATCATCCTGTTATGGATACTTTAAAAGCTGCTGGATATGATGTTTATGATGTTAAATCACAAGCAGTGTTTGATCCTGCATTTGGAGCTACAAAAACACCAAATCCAGAAGAAACTGCAGCATATGAAGGAGTTATTAAACTCGCAAAAGAAATTGATGCTGATCTATTACTGGTATGTGATCCTGATGGTGATAGAATGGGTGTTGGTTTAAAACATAATGGTGAATATATGCTTCTAAATGGTAATCAAACAGGTGCATTACTACTTGAATATATTCTATCAACTTATGAAGAATTTAATATTAAGGTAGATAATCCATGTATGTTTAATACAGTTGTTACAAGTGATATTGGTGAAGCTATTGCTAGATATCATGGATGTGATAACGAAAGAACATTGACAGGTTTTAAATATATAGGCGACAAAGTTAAACAATATGAAAAAACAAAAGAAAAGACATATGTATTTGGATATGAAGAATCATATGGATCTTTAATACAAACTTTTGTAAGAGATAAAGATGCAACTCAAGCATGTTTAATGCTTGCTGAAGCATGTGCATATTATCGCCAGAATGGTAAAACATTAATGGACGTCATGAATGATTGTTATGAAAAAGTTGGTTACTATTATGACACTCAAATTTCAATAATGTTACCAGGAGCAGATGGTGCTGTTAAGCTTAAAGAAATTATGTCTAATATTAGAGAAAATCCTTTACAAGTTCCAGGATTTAAAACTGTAAGAATTGAAGATTTCAAAATTCAAAAAGCTTATGAAAACGATACAGTTACTGATTTTAATATGCATGATGTTTCTGATGTATTGAAATATTATTTAGAAGATGGTTCATTTATTGCAATTAGACCTTCAGGTACAGAACCAAAGTGTAAGTGCTACTTATCTGTTAAGGATAGCAGCATGGAAAATGCAATAGCTAAATGTGGTAAGTTTGTTGAATACGTAAAACAAGTTTTGAAATGATTGAAATAATTAAAGAAAAAGCATTACAAGAGGGTGTGCCCATTATCAAAGATGATGGGCTAGCTTTTCTTTTAGAAACAATTAAAAAGAATGACTTTAAACAAATATTAGAGTTAGGTACAGCTGTAGGTTATTCTGCTATCAATATCGCAAGATTAAATAAGAATATTCATATAGATACTATAGAAAAAAATATTGATATGTATAATCAAGCAATCACTAATATAAAAAAAGAATCTTTAGATAAACAGATTAGCGTATTTAATATGCCAATAGAGGATTTTAAAACAGATAAGATATATGATTTGATATTTGTAGATGCGGCTAAGGCACAATATGGAAAATATTTAGAAATGTTTATAGATAATTTAGCTGAAGATGGTTTAATGTTTTTTGATAATATGGTGTTTCATGGACTAATAAATGATGTAGAACATATTGAATCTAGAAATTTAAGGAATTTAGTTAAAAAGATTAATAAATTTAGAGAAATGGTGCGAAATGATAAGCGTTTTGATATAATGTTATTTGATAATATCGGAGATGGAATATTGATTTTAAGCAGGAGGAAAAAGTGAAACCTAAAAATGTGATGTTGCTAGGTTTTGTAAATAAAGCTGTTAAATATTTAGACCAACATCTTGATGATGGCAGCTCTAGTAAAATATCAGAACTTAGAAATATTGATTTAAAAAATATAAAAAATGATTTAAGTCATAATATTGATCAATCCTTAGGTGTTGCCCAATCGACAATCAAAACACTTCTTCAAATTGGAGAAGATGTTTTTGATGAGTTTTTAAGTGTTCACGATGATTCTGATAAGCTATCTACACAATTAGATAGAATGTTTGATATTTCTCTTGATGATAATCAAGAGAAAAATGACCAAAATGATTTAGAAGATTTATTATCTTTCTATAATCTAGACAGTAGTTTCGATTTTGATGAGGATGATTTACCTCAACAAAATGATTTTAGTAGTAGCGAAGAAGTAAATGATGAAGATATAAATTATATTGAGATATTTAATATTAAAGATTATGAAAGAAAAGATACCGAAACAAAGAATGTTCAACCCACTAGCATTAATATCCTTCCAATTGATTACAATGATGATTATGATGATAAGGATATTAAATATGTAGAAATTTTCAATCTTGAAAGCTATCTACAAGAACAAGCAAACAAAGAATATATAGAAAATGTTTACGAAACTGAAATAAATGAAGAAAATAGCGAAGATGAAGCTGTAATCAACGAAGAAACTATTTCTGTAGAGGATGATGAAAAACAGCTAGAAGATTACTTTGAAAAAGAAGTTGATGCTGAAGATGAAGCTGAAGTTGAAGAAGTGGAATTTGAATTATCTAATGAAGATTTGAAACTTCTTAAATTAATTGAAGATAATGTTAATAAGGTTAACGAACCCGAAACGACAAGCGATGAAGTTAATGATAATCAACACGATTCTCAAGAATTAGATTCAATATTTTCGGAAGTTGTCGCTCATGAAGATGAAACTGAAGAAGATTTAAAAGAAGAGAATCAAGTTCCTGATCAAATAGATCAAACTGATATTATTAAGTTACTACAAGAAATACAAGTATCTGATGATCAATACTATGGAAATATTGAAGATTTTACTATTGAAGATCAATTTCCTTTTGAAAA
>CADBMV010000078.1 GCA_902795865.1 uncultured Erysipelotrichaceae bacterium
CAAGCTTTATTTCCATCAATCAGAATCTTAGATAATCCTTCAGCAGCAATCCTCGATGCTTTTTTAATAGATTTAGCAATGCCCTTTTCTCTTAACCAGTCAATAGCTTTTTCCATATCGCCATCTGTTTCTGTTAGATCGTTTTTGCAGTCCAACATACCTGCGCCAGTTTTTTCTCTTAATTCTTTAACTTGAGCAGCAGTAACAGCCATTATTCAACTTCCTCCTTTGCTTCTTCAACTACTTCATTTACTTCTTCTTTAACTTCTTCTTCTACTTTAGCTTTAGGTTTTCTGCCTCTTTTTTTAGTTTCAGTTACAACTTCTTCAACAACTACATCTTCATTAGCAACTACTTCATCAACTATTTCATCATTTAAAACTTCTTCAGCATCTGCAGTTACATCATCTGTAGCTTCTTCTTTTTTATTAATATAACGTTTTTCAGAATTATATTTTCTAGGGCTTCTATTGAAACGAGCATTTCTTTCTTCGTTTCTTGCCTTTCTACGCTTTTCTTGTTCCTCAGCATGCTTTTCAACATTGATGATTACATCTTCCATAGTGATATCATCATCAACATCACCTTCTTGATAAGCATCTTGTAAGATACCACCTTTAGCTTCAACTATAGCATCAGCAAGTAATGACATTAAAACTTTAATAGACTTAATTGCATCATCATTAGCTGGAATACCATAATCAACAGTTGCAGGATTACAATTTGTATCTGTTAGACCAAATACAGGAATATTTAACTTTCTAGCTTCCGCAACAGCATTGTGATCTTCTTTTGGATCTACTACAACAACTGCATCAGGAAGTTTCTTCATTTCCTTAATACCACCTAAGAAATTATCTAAACGTACAGCTTCCTTACGAATAAGGATTTGTTCTTTCTTAGGATAAACAGAAATAGTACCATCAGCTTCCATTTGTTCAATTTCAATTAAACGTTTAATTCTTTTTTGAATTGTACGGAAGTTTGTTAAAGTACCACCAAGCCATCTTTGATTGATGTAGAAGCTACCAGATCTAGTTGCTTCATCAAGAATAATTTGTTGAGCTTGTTTCTTAGTGCCTACAAATAATACTTTTCCACCATTTTCTGAAATCTCCTTCATCTTTGCATAAGCGATAGCTAATGCTTCTTGAGTTTTGTTTAAATCGATGATGTAGATTCCGTTTTTAGCAGTGTAAATAAATGGTTTACACTTAGGATCCCATCTTCTAGTTTGATGACCAAAATGTACACCATTTTCTAGAAGCTTTCTCATTGTAACTAATTGCATTTAAAAACCTTCCTTTCCGTTACTCCTCCACTATTTCTAACATCACTAACTTTTAAAGGACGGAGTGATGAATCCATAGTGTGTGTTTGCATAAATGCTTGATTATAATAACATAAAATATTTAAAAAATAAAGAAGATTTACTCTTCTTTATTCATTCTTGCTTTAATAGCTTCTATAGCCTCTTGCACATCATTGAAGTATATTGTGCCATCCTTAAGTTTTTCATAGGTTTCATTACCTTTACCCAGTATTAAAACAATATCATTACTTTCGGCTATTTCAATAGCTCTTACTATTGCATCATGTCTATCAATAATTCTTTCATAATTATCATAGTCCTTAACATTTTCTAGCATCATATCAATAATAGAATTAATATCCTCACTTCTTGGATCTTCATAAGTTAATATCGCATGATCACTATTATTTAGTAATAATTCTCCTACAACCTTACGTTTAAATGGATCTCTTTCTCCAGCTTGTCCCATTACTGTAATTATCTTATTAACATCCAAACTATTAATAAATTCAAATAATCTAATTAAACCATTAGGAGTATGAGCATAATCAACTACACAATAAAAGTCTTGTCCAAGATTGATTGCTTGCATTCTACCATCGACATAGATCTTATCTAGATTTTTAATTAAATCTTCAAATTTAAATCCCATAGATAAACATGTAAGTAAAGCGCATGATAAGTTTTCAATATTAAATTTACCTAATAAAGGTGAACTTATATTATATGTTTCATTATTGTATACAAGAGTTATATCAGTCTTATTTGGAAGTATCTTATAATCTTTGATATATAAAGTATCTGTATCTAAATAGCCATAAGTTAATGGCATCTTACATGCATCTAATACATCTTTATAGTGTTTATCATTACTATTTAAGATAGAGTATGTTTTAGATTGTCTAAATAATTGTTTCTTACAATCAATATAGTTTTCTAAAGTCTTGTGAGTATTTAAATGTTCAGAATCAATATTTGTATAAGCACCTACTTCAAATTCAATACCTTTTAATCTTTTATAATAAAAAGCTTCAGAACTTGTTTCCATAGCTACATATTTGCATCCTGCTTTAACAAATTCATCTAAATACATATATAACTTTTCAATACCAAGTGTGGTGTTATTTGTATCTTTTTTAAATTTTGAACAAGAATATCCATTAGTACCAATATAACCACAAAGATTATCACCTATTAAAGTTTGAATAATTGTGGTAGTAGTAGTTTTACCATCAGTACCAGTAACACCAATTATTTTCAATTTATCTTGAGGATTATTATAAAAATCCTTATATAGGTCTTCTATAATATCATCAGGATTATCAACTTTTACATAAGGAACACTAGTATCTACATCTTTTTTTGTGATTAAACCGATAGCGCCATTTCGAATTGCTTCGTCAATAAAATCGTGTCTATCAACTTTAGCACCTGAAATACAAACAAACACATCACCTGGTAATACTTCTTTAGAATTAGTTTTTATTCCTAAAATATCTAAATTCGGAAATAATTCATTTAATTTCATTATTAATTAACCTCATATCTTGGATAACAAATGCTTTTTCTTTTTTCAAAATATTTTTCATCAAAAATTAAATAAGAAATCTTTATTGTATTTTGAACAGAATTATTAATCCTGCTTATATACGTTTCATCAACATTAATATTTTCATTTGGACTAAATTCTTCATATGTTGCATCATAGGATCCATTTTCATTTAACCAGTTTCCATTTGGGAATATCACTGTGTTACTAGAAGCATATGCATCAGATCCCATATAAAGTCTAGGATCATAATCTAATTTAAATAGATTAGCTATAGTTGGCACATGATCAAGAGTTGAACAATAATTATAGTTTACATTAGCTTGCAAATTCTTATTGTAAATAATGAATGGTGATCGATATATTCCATACTCACCATTTCTGGGATTAATCCAATTAGTATAAGACATAACCGTATCATAATCTAACCAATATGGTCTATGATCTGGATATATACAGATAACTGTATTATCAGCTAAGTTATTTTCTTCTAAGTAATCTAATAAAAGTTTCAAACCTGAATCAAAATCCATACATTTAGATAAATAACGTTTATAGTCTATATACCAATCAGGATGAACTTCATTAATTTGTTCTAAATAATGATCACCCCAATAAGATGGTTCATCATAAGGAAAGTGCATAACAGAAGTAATGATATTACAAAAGAATCTTCCAGATGTTTCATCAATATGTTTAATAGCTTGTTCAATAAGTGTTTTATCAGATTGCCAACCATCAGTATGCATGACAGTGCTATCTTGCCATATATCATCAATATCATAAAAATTATCAAAACCCATAGCTGGAAGAATTAGATTTCTTTCATAGAACTCATCGCGCCAATTATGTAAAGCGAATGTTTCGTAACCTTTGTTTTTAAATAAATAAGGTAATGCATGATAGAATTTATCACCAGCAGTATCATTTGGAGTACATACGTTTATATATGGAAAGATTGAGGTATATGATACAAATTCAGACTCTCCTGTTGCACAAGAATATAAAGGAGTGTAATGATTAAAGAAAGTATACCCTTCTTGATACATCTTATATAAAGTTGGAGTTAAATCCTTATCAATTGATAAGTAATCAAGAGCTTCAACCATAAAGTATATAAAGTTATATCCTTCAAACTCACCTGTTTTATCATTTGGTTGTGCAATTGATTTTTTTATTAAATAATTATCTATGGTTTTCATATTATCGTTAGTCTCATTTTCGATAGTATGTTTCCAATTATTATCATTAATTTCTCTCTTTTTTTCTTCAATAACAGGCGTTGGATCTTCAATTTCTTCTTCACTAATAACAATAGTATCTGGAGCTTTATATACTAAAGCAGACAAATCTCTAAATAAAAAATGAATTATACCAGTTTTATCGATAATAAGATCTTTATTAGAAAATGTTCCATAAACTTTAACAATCGAATTAACACCACTACCTAAATTCATTATAAAAATCATAATTAAAAGAGAACTGATTGATATTATAAGTGGTAACTGAAATGGACCTTTATCATTAAATTTAATAAATCTTTTGAATAAAAAATAAATTACTATTG
>CADBMV010000079.1 GCA_902795865.1 uncultured Erysipelotrichaceae bacterium
AAGATTGACATTCCATTTACGGCGTGTAGCACGAAGTGAATGTGAACGGTTATTACCAGACATTTGTTTTTTACCAGTTATAGCACAAACTCTTGACATACAGCTTGCCCCCTTTCTTTCTAAACGCTTAATTACTTTAACATAAAAGTTAATAGAATGCAAATATTTTTCATTTAATTTATTATTTTATTTTATTATATGCTAAAATGAATTATGTATGAATAAAGGAATCAAACAGATTTATGTTGCCCTAGAATTAGGGGAAAATGAGATAAAAGTTCTAGTTGGTGAGTATTTTAATACTCGTTTTAATATTATCAGAAATGATTCTTTTGAAACTAATGCTATTAGTGATTTTAAGATAACTAATAGGGAGGATTTAATAGCTGATATTAAGAAAGCTATTAGCTTTTCTTCTGAAAAGATTGGCGCAAGAATTGAGCAAACATTATTAGTTTTACCTGCATATAATTTCAAACGTTTCCCATTAAGAAGTAAAGTTATTATTGATTCTGGAGTAGTATCTAAAACTGATATTGCTAGAGCTATAAGTAATTCCTTAAAAGCTAATGTTGATAAAGATGTTATGGTAGTAAATCCGATGATAGTTAAATATACTGTGAATGGTATTTCTACTAGAAGACTTCCTGAAAAGGAATTAAGTAATGATGTAATTGTTGATATTGATTTATTATGTGCAGATCTTAATATGTGTTATGACTATGTATCTGTTGTAGAAGAAAGTGGTTTAAAAGTATTGGATATCACTTTAAATACATATGCCATTGGCAAGGAAGCATCATGATTCGAAGAAAGTTTAAATAAGAATGTTGTAATATTAGATATTGGTAAAACTTGTACATATTTATCTTTATTATCAAAGGGTAAACTAATATCTACAGAAATTGTCTTTGATGGTTTAAATTCTTTAATTAATAGAGTATATCGCACATATAACATTCCATATAAAGATATAGCTAAAATTGTAAAGTTTAATACAAATTATCAAGATGAATATTTAGATGATATTATCTATGCTTGGACAGATCAAGGTGTGACAAGAAGTTTAACAACAAGAATGCTGAATGAAGCAATTGAAACACCTTTAAATGTCTTAACTGATAAATTAGTTGCAATGTGTAAACCTATTATTGAATCTGGTGCCTCAATTGTAATTACAGGTGAGGGCGAGCAGATGGATAGCTTGTGCCAAATGATTAAAGATAAAGCTAATACTGCTATTAGGAAATACCAACCAGAAACAATTGGTGTGAGAAATCCTGCTTCAACTGCATTATATGGTGCATTTGTAGCATATCATGATAAAGTATTTATGAATGATTTATCTGTGTCGTGTATTGATTTATTAAAATATGATGAATCAATTGATGATAAGCAATTAGATCAAGAAGGTGAAACTATTACCACTAAAATAAAGAATTTGTTTAAACAGTATATAGAAAGAGGGGAAAATTAAATGAGCATTAAACCAGAATATAATCAAGTCGCAAGAATTAAAGTATTTGGTATCGGTGGAGCTGGATGTAACGCTGTTAATCGTATGGTTAATGATGGTGTTAAGGGCGTAGATTTTTACGTATGTAACACTGATATTCAATCTTTAAATTTATCTAAATGTCCTAATAAAATTGTTTTGGGTAGAGAACTCACAAAAGGTTTAGGAGCTGGTGGTAATCCAGAAATGGGTCAAAAAGCAGCTCTAGAATCACAAGAAGATATCAAAAAAGCCTTAGCTGGTGCTGATATGGTATTCATTACTTGTGGTATGGGAGGTGGAACTGGTACAGGTGCTGCCCCTTTATTTGCGAAACTCGCAAGAGAAATGGGCGCTTTAATAGTTGGTATTGTTACTAAACCATTTGATTTTGAAGGTAGAAAGAGAATGGATCAAGCAAATGTTGGTATTGAACAAATTAAACAATACGTTGATTCATTAATTATTGTTTCTAATAATCAATTATTAAGTGTAATTGGTAAGATTCCAATGCAAGAAGCATTTAAAGAAGCTGATAACGTTTTAAGACAAGGCGTTCAAACTATTACAGATTTAATTGCTGTACCTGCATTTATTAACTTAGACTTTGCAGATATTAAAACTGTTATGGCAGGTAAGGGTACTGCATTAATTGGTATTGGTATGGCACAAGGTGAAAATAAAGCTAAGGAAGCTGCTGCTAGAGCAATTCGTTCACCTTTACTTGAAGCAAATATTAAAGGCGCTAAATCAGCTATCATCAATATTACTGGTGGTCCTAATATTTCTTTACAAGATTCATCTGTTGCTGTTGAATATATTAAAGAAGCTGCAGGTAATGATATTGATATTATTTATGGTGTAGCTATTAATGAATCACTAGGTGAAGCAATTATCGTTACTGTAATTGCTACAGGATTTGATCTTCCTGGTACAAAGCACACAACATCTTCTTCAACAAATCTAATATTTGATAGACCTAATCAAGATACTGTGACTCTAGAAACTAATGATGCAAAAGAAGAAGTGGTAAGTAGTGTCGAAGAGGAAGATGTTCCTTCATTCTTCAAAACAAGAGTATAAAGAGCTTAATAAAGCTCTTTTAATTTGTATTTTATAAACACATTTGATATAATATTTTTCGTTATGTATCAAATTGAAGATATTCCTTTACCGAGTATTAACTATCACACTTCTGAAATGAGGTGTTTTTATGAATAATAATCAAATACTTATCAGTTTAATCATACTTGTTTTGTTATACTCTTTTTTCAGTGCGTCTGAGACTGCTTTTTCATCTTTAAATAAGATTAAATTAAAAGCTTTAGCTAATACAGGTAACATCAGAGCAGAAAAAGCTTATGAATTAACTGAGAATTTTTCTAAATTATTAACCACAATTCTTATAGGAAATACTATTGTTAATGTTGTAGCTGCATCATTAGCTACAGTATTATTTGTA
>CADBMV010000080.1 GCA_902795865.1 uncultured Erysipelotrichaceae bacterium
AGAATATTTAGAGTTGCCTGTAGCGCTAGTAGAAGTAACTGTCTTATTTAAATCAGATAAACTGAATAGAAGTATAGGCATATTTAATGTTTGAACTTCTTTAGTTGTATCTTTAACAAACATACGTTTTACATGAGCGCCACGAGCTGAGTGAATTGCATCTTCAGCTTCTAAATCTGTTTCACGTTCATCATCACTATGTGTATCATTAGTTGGGAATTCACCCCTATCAGCATCTTTAAATGGTGCTCCACCCATAGCTGTCATTCTAAAGTCAAATACATCACCAGTTTTATTTTCTTCATTATATTTAACCCAATCTCTACCCAAGATATATTTATCAATTTCAACAGCAATCTCTTTTGTTGCTTCATATCTATTAGTAAATACAGGAGTAAATTGTGTACCACCAGTTTCTTTAACTACTTTATTATTTAAATCAAAATCATCATAAGAAACTAAAACTTGTAATTCTTCACTTCTATTTTCTTTTACACTTACATGAACAGTATGAATAGAAGAATCATATGTTATACCATTATTAGCATCTTTCCATGTATATGTTTCTCTATTTTCATCATTAATAGTTACATTATCAACCTTTTTACCTGATGTTTTATTATATGCAACAGCATCAGAAGGTATATCTTCTTTAATTGTATAGAAGAAATCTCCATGCATATGATTATTAGTATTACTAAATACTAAATCATCAATAGTATATTCAATCTCACCAAAACGAGCTAATCTTTCTAAATTACCATTAGGATCAACTACTTGATGATCAATCTTAGCGTGTGCTTCATTATCTACTTCATATACAGCTTCATAATTATCCTTAGGAACAGTAGGCAAAGCATTATAAACAGATTCCTCAATAACATCAGTAGAATTACTATTATTTACATATACTGCATGATATTTTTCTCTTTTATCTGCATCAGTTATAGCTTCATATTCTGCTACAGTTATAGGTGTACTACCATTACTATAATGTAAGGTATAATCAGATTTTATCTTATAATTGTTATATTTTTCTATAGTAATTGTATCTGTGCTATTGTTCTTATTTACATATTCCTTAATCTTAGAAGGCATAGGAATAATATCTGTTGTTTGAGTAATGCCATTAATCTTATCTTCATTATCATAAGTAGCCTTACCAACAGGAGTTAAGATAAACTTAAAGTCATCACTTTCTAACCAATTACGATCTCTTAATTGTTTAACTGCAGCAATATTTGCAGTATTATAAGCAACTACAGTATTAGTCACAACTAAAACTTCTCCATCTGTATAGATGTAATCATTTTCAGTTATTATTTCTTTAACATATTTAGAAGTATATTTAGCCCTTTTTTCAGCATTTAATTTTTCATATGCTGCAGGACTAATAATATCTAAATTATTATCATTGTTAACATATTTTGGAGAATAATTATCTTTTTCTTCATCTGAAATGTCATATTTAACACTACTGTATTCTCTTCTATAAGCATCAGAAGTTTCATCTTCTTCTAATCTATATACAATACGATATGTTTTACCATCTTTAACTTCGTATTTAGGTAAATTCAAGTTAAAGCCTGAAATATTTTGGTATAGTTCAGAACTAGTTGTAGTAGAACCTTCATCATAAATTGGGCCATTAGCATCTACGAAATCACCACGTTTAGCATAATGAGTATATCCAACAGTTTGCCAGAAATCTTCATTTGGATTATTCCAATTAGTTTCTTGCCCTCTAACATATGTATCTGTAATATTTTCATCTTTTAAACTTGAACTTAACTCAAATAAATGACGTTCTAAGTGTAAGTTAACATCTTCAACAGCTGGACCATTAACCCATTTCTTCATAACAGGAATATCAACTGTTTGGTTGTTTGTAAAGTAAGCAACATTTACTTGTCTATAATGAGCTTTTACTTCTGGATCAGCACTATCCATTTTTGCAACTTCATCCATAGATAACAAACGTTTGCCTTCATTTGTTTGTGAACCATCATCATAAATCCAAACTTTACGATTAGTAATTTCATTACCATTAACGCCGTCTCTACATGTAGCATCTGTGTAATATTTAATTTCGAAACGAATTGTTCCATCCCAATTATCTATAGCTTTTATTTTGGCATAAATCTCATTATCATCATAATCCAAGCCATCAACACTATAATTGTTTAAAGTAAAGTTATTATCACTATAGTTAACAACTTTATCTTCACTTATTTCATAGATAAAGTATGCTTCACCATTAGAATTAAGCATTGTATTATCATACTTATTACCAGTTAATCCAAAAGCATATTCAGTTTCAGATAATTGTTGAATATCAGTTTGTGGATTATTATTTGTTTTATTAGACATTAATGGTTTAGAAGTATATGAATCATTTGTTGTAGAACCAGGAACATTTAATTCTGCACCACTAATTGATTCAACCTTAAATGCAAATGCATCACCAGTTTGTTTTGCATTATCAAAATCAACCCAAGCTCTATTATTAATCTTCTTTTCAATCCATGCTTTCGCAGTACCTTCAGAAGAATAAGTATTAGTATAAACTGGATTAGTCTTTACATATTTACCATTTTTCTTCCATAGAGTTTCAGTTGTAATTTGACCATTATTATTAGTAGCAATTACTTTTGCTTCATATACTGTTGGATTAAACTTAGCAGGAGTATATTTCTTATTTTCATTTGCGTTTGTTACATTATCAGGTAAAGTCTTAGTTGCTAAATAATAAATACCATCAGATCCTAAAATATATTTACCATTAGTATCTTCATTAAATATAGGCGCATATCTCCTAGATTCATCTTTATTTGTTACACCACTTGGTAAAGTTTCTGTTTCTAAATAATAATTATTATCAGTTCCTAAGATATATTCGCCATTTGCATCCTCATTAAATGTACGTGTATATTTCTTAGACAAATCAGCATTTGTAACACCACTTGGTAAAGTTTCGGTTGCTAAATAATATTTATCATCAGTTCCTAAGATATATTTGCCATTTGCGTCCTCATTAAATGTAGGCGCATACCTTATAGAAGCACCTTTATTTGTAACTCCTATTGGTAAAGTTTCGGTTGCTAAATAATATCTATCATCACTACCTAAGATATATTTACCATTAGTATTTTCTTCATATTTGAATTCACCATCATAAGTAATACCATTTAGATATCCTGTATGACTCGTAACAGTATCTAATTCTTTATCCTTAGTTATAGTTTCTTTGTTGTTTACTGTATCTGGTTCAGGTTTTGTATCGTAAATTTCATAAACTTTATAGTAGAATTCAACAGTTTGTCCTCTAGCGATATCATAGTAATCAGTACTATTTTCCTTATATTGTATGTCTAGGAAAGAAGCGATTCTTCCTGTTGTACCAATTTGTTGGCTCTTCTTTGTGGCATTAGCAGTGTAATTATAAGTTGTCTTTCCTTGTTCAATTCTATAAGGCATAGGAACTTTATTTTGAGCAATAGTAGTTCCTACATTTTCAGAATGATCAACATCAGCTGTAACTTTACCATTAATCGGTTCTAGATAGAAATAGAAATTATCCTTATCTAACCAATCTCTACCATTAAGTTCTTTTACAACTTCAAAAGTAACATTACCATCATTAACATTGATGTTATTATCAATAACCTCAGTATTTGAAATTTGATTTTCTCTAAATCTTTGTAATGAAGGTTTTTCTAATACACGGTATAAATATTCTTTACCACTTTCAGGATCTCTAATCAATAAATTATCGAAAGAATAAGTAACCTTACTACCAGTATTTGAGTTATCAAATGCATTAGAAGCAAATAAATGTGAACCTACTAATTCCCATCCATCAACTGTTTTAGGTTTGTATAATTCTTTTTCAGTATCACCTAAACGATCATAATCTGCTTTTGTAATATCGCCTGCCCCATTGCTTTTTAATACATAAATACTAGCGTCTTTTCCACCACCTGGATATGGACTCCAAGAAGTTGTAGCTTCAAGATTATACTCTGCTTTCTTTTCATCAGATAAAGCATCATATGTTTCATATGTAATTATGTTATGACTATCATCTACATAAACTTTTGCATATTCATCTTGTTCGCTGTTACCTAATGCAGCATATGCTTCTGAAGTAATAATATCTGTATCACTAGTTTTATTTTTATATTTTAATGTGTAAAGAGTTTTATCAATTGCAGCAGCATATTCTTCATCAGTAATTATTTCCGAATTGTCGTTCTTCACATATTTTTGTGAATAATTAGCTAGTTCTTCAGTGCTTAAATCAGCATATTCTGCATCAGTAATAATAGTATTATTAGTATTATTTACATATTTTTGTGAATAATCATTCTTGTCTCTTGCTGAAGCAAATTCAGAAGGAGTAAACTTGGTTGAATTGTCGCTATTTGCATATATTTCAGTGTATGCAGATTGTGCTGTTTTCTTAATGTTTTCCCATTCATTAACAGTAATGATAGAACCATTTTCATTATGTTTATATTTCAATGTATATTTAGTTTCTTTGTTTTCGTCTGTTAAAGCATTCCATTCATCTTCTGTAAGTATAATTGTCTTTCTTACATAATAACGATTATCATCTTCATCATCGACTGGTGTACTTGTTAGTTTACTACTTATTAAATCAGATTCTTTAGTTGTAGTTCTCCACAATTCAAAAGTAACATTGGCATTAGCCCCATTTATCCAAGTCTTTTCAACTTTAACATTTACAGATCTTTCATTTAGAATATCGAATCTAGCTGTAGTTTTTTCATCTCCTACTTTCTTACTAGCACCTTCTTCTCCAACTTTCTTCTCAGAATTTGGTATAGAATCTCCTCTAGCATAGAATGTACGTTTTATATCTTCAGCAACTACATCAGCAGGTACATCTCTAAATTCTTTTTCAATATCTTCATTATCAGTATCTTTATAAGATAATTTATAAATAGTAATATAGCCTGTAATTGATTCTTCTTTTAATCGATATGTTACAGGAACACTATTTTCATAAGTAGGCAAATCAGTCCATATCTTAATTGGATCAGTTTGTGCAGTTGTAGGAACAGCTGCTGTATCTTCTACAGTACTAGAACCACTTCCCTTTGACACTACAGTCTCAATACCATTTACAACTTTATAAAGTCTAATTGTACTTTGTCTACGATCTTCTGGATCTTCATCTTGCCAAGTCTTATATACTGCAACATTAATTACTTGTGTTTCATGTTTGTTGGTAACATCCACAGTTTGATTTAAGCTAGTAGGATTAGTACCGCTAGTATTAGCTAAATGGAATGTTTTTTCATGAGTTTGGCTCGTGTGAATAGACTCAATATCATATATATGATCTTCAAGTAGTGGATTATTTGGATCATCTTCTTCTAAAATACGATAAGTTACTAGTTTACCATCTCTATATGCAGGTAAATTAGTCCAAGTATACGCATCATTTTGGTGTGTTAAAACTGGGCCGCCAACATAATTAACTTTATGAGATGCATCTTGAGTATTTCCATCAACCACAACTTTAGCAGTAGTCCAAGATCCATCCATTACTAAACTAAGCATATTTGGATCTGGTTGATTTTCTGCAGGAGTATCAGCAACAACACCAGGTTTATCAATGCTAGTAACAGCATGATATTTTTGATCAATAATGACATATTTCTTATTACTAGCATATACTCCATGATATGTAGCTTTTTCTTCATCAGTTAAATCTTCGTATTCTTCTATAGTCTTGATTTCAGTGTTATTACTATAATGTAATAAAGAATAATCAGATTGTGAAACATAGTTTTCATAATCTTCAGGCGTCATTGTATCTGCATTATCATCTTCATTTACATAGGTTGTGTCATAAACTTTATAGTTTTCCTTAATTGAATCTTCTAAAAGGTTATATGCTTCTTGTGTAATTATATCTGTATCATCGGTTTTATTTACATATGTATTAACTGCAATATATTTTTCTTTTGGAACACTAGGCAAATTACTGTATACAGTTTCACTAATAATGTTTTCAGAATATATTGATAAACCATCACAAGTTTCACCTGTTTCAGTAGTGTTGGTTGGTTGTTTTGTAGCAACAGAAGATTCATATTCACCAACAACATCTTCTTTAATTACTTCATAATATTTATTGTTTTTATAAACGTATTTTTTCTCATCGGTACCTGATTCACCATTTGTATATACATTTAATCCTTGTGCCGTATGAGCACCAGTTGTCCATTCCAAAGTAACGATAGGTAATTTTTTATCATTATCTAAATTAGAATCATCTGTAGAGCTAGGGTTATCTCTATCACCAGGACGTTTACCATCTTGGTTATCATTATCGTTCCAATATTTACGCACTAAAACATTTGCAGTAATTGGTTTATCATCAACAGTTAATGTCTTAGTATTTGAATCCCAATTAGTAGCAGTTGTTGTATTATCTCCAAATATTAAATCATATAATTTTTCCCACCAACTAGTAGTATGATCGCCAGAAGCCGTTTTTAAAGTAATCTTCTTTAATTTTGGATCTACATCAAATACATAAATAGTTGGATCAGCTTCATATCCTTTTGGAGCTTTAGTTTCTTTTATATAATAAATACCTTTTTTTAAGAATTTAACATCTGCATTTCCATCTTTGTCTGTTACTACAACATTCTTTTCAACATTACCAGTTTTTAGATCTTTACTTTCTTCAATTAAATTTTTATCAGGTTGAGGATTAGCAGGAGAAGGTGCAATATTGCCATTAGCATCAACTAAATAATATTTATCATCATCTTTTTTAACATATTTATTTGTGCCATCAGAATAACATGTTTCGCCACCTAAAACCCCTGATTCACTTAATTCAAGCGCAGTAGGTTGAGGATTAGCAGGA
>CADBMV010000081.1 GCA_902795865.1 uncultured Erysipelotrichaceae bacterium
AATCCTTTTATTGAATCATCATAAAAATCAAGCCTAGGCTGATTTTTATTTGGAATTATTTTATTTAATCTTATTTTTACAATTTCTTTTTTCATAACGGGTTCTTTTTAATTATATAATATTTCCTAGGATATTTTAATGGGCTTTTACTACTTTTTTTAAAATAACTAATAATTCTCTTATCACCATTAAATAATTTATCTTCCCAGGTCCTATCTATAATAAAACCCATAGTTTTTATTGCATCTAAAGCCTTATTTATCTCATCTAAACCATCTTTTCCTCTTAGACATATAAAATATCCATCTTTTTTAACTAGAGCTCCACAAATCTCTATAAGGCTATTTAAATTAGTTACAGCTCTAGCAGTAACATAATCATATTTTTCTCTATTATTTAATACATATTCTTCAGCTCTATCATTTATAACTTCTATATCTTTTAAACTTAATTTCTCTATTAATAAATTTAAAAAAACACATCTTTTCTTAATAGGTTCTATCAATAATACTTTTAATTCAGGAAAAACAATTTTCAAAACAACACCAGGAAAACCTGCCCCTGTACCTACATCTACTAAAGTACCTTCTAATTTATGATCTACCAACAATAAAGAATCATAAAAATGTTTATCTAAAACTTCTTCATATTCACTTATAGCAGTTAAATTAACTTTCTCATTATATTCTTTTAAATATTCAGCATAAAAGTTTAACTGTCCAATCATCTTATCAGTTAAAGTAATATTTCTTTTATTTAATTCTTCTATAAAATTATTTAAAGTCATTATTCTTTTGTCTATTTAGAATCTTTCTTAAAAGCTTCAGCACTTACATATTTACTTAGTATATAGTAAATGTATTATTATCATAATTAGTCCTCAGGTGACCATGATTCTTGTAAAGGCTCTATTATAAGTTTACCATCAGTTTTACAACATACTTGATATTTATCTTCATATACTACCTCACCTGGAAAATTAGTATATACAACATAATATGGATGATTATATTTTTCAAGTAACCACATAACTGGCTGCATCATTTTCATCATAATGTCAGAGTTCTCTGTTTTAAACCAACATATAACCTTCTCTTGTCTTTTACATGGTTCAGGCCAAGGTAGTTCCTTTGCAAACCAATCATCTATCTCTTTATATAAATCAGCATCTTCTTCAATCATTACATCATCTCTTAACATCTGCATACAAATAGAAAACACTCCTTTTGCATGCATAGTATTTTCAGCTAATTCTTTACCTTGAATTCTCACATATTTAAAGTTCATCTTAAATCTCCCTAAAATTTAGATCTTCTACTTTTTTAAAGACAATAAAATGTATTATTAATGCAAATAACGATTCTAAACCAACCGCAATTAGCCAAGCTTTTATATCATAATCTCTTACAAACGTCACATCTTCATGTTCCATAAGCTTAATAATTGGAAGCGTAAAAAAGAAGCCTACAATCACAGCTATTACTACACCTAAAGCAATTGTTAAGACTGTTTCTTTAACTAAGTATTGTTTTGTTTGTTTAATTGAGAAACCATTTATACGCATGATTGTTAATTCTTTTTTCTTACGTGTAAATAAGATATTAGCTAAGTTAGTTAAAATCATAAATGACATTACTATCGCAATTCCTATAAGTATATAAACAATCATGTTGTATAAACTTATTCCTGCAACAGCGCGCTCTTTATAATGATCAGCATTTTCAATCAAATATGAATCAGATATAGCCATCAATTCTTTTGTAACACTATTCTTATCAGCACCATTTAATTTAATTAAGAATGTATTATTCTTTGCTTCTTCATTAAAGATCTTTTCATAAGCTTCTTTTGAACAAACCACAAGTCTACCATTACGATTTAAGAACTCACCTTTAATAGTTCCTTGATAAGTATTTAAAGAATTATCATATAGATTTATACTATCTCCAATTTTATATCCATAAGCTTCATCCATTTTTGATTGTATTAATAAACCATCACTTGGTAATATAATTTCTTCTTTAGTATCGATATCCTTTATTGCTATAAAATCTTGTATTCTATTATCTGTAGTAAGTAAAAACAAGCCTGATATATCATGATTTCTTTCATATGGATGAAGATTATAATTAACATCCAAATATTCAGTATGATTCTTATCTAAAACATTAATTATTTTATTCTTTTCTGCTTCATCTATATCTTGTCCATATTCAAGTTTAAAGTCATATTTATAAACTTCGCCAACTTGTCTATTATACATTCCCACAAAGCCATCTCTGATACTAATGCCAACGCCCACTATAAACACACTTGCGGCAACAATAACTATAGAGATAAATACTCTTTCTTTTTCATTAATCATATTACGAACAACTAAACGAGAATATAATGTTCCTTTAGATTCTTTATCACTGTTTTTATTTTTTTGCTTACGATTTCTAGAAGATATTGTGTCACCCTTCATTAATAAAGAAGCAGGAGATTTTAGTAAATCACTACATGCAATAAAGGTCGCGCCAACATTTAAAACTAAAATGCTCAAACCTGTTAATAAGAATACTAAAAGATTAGTTCTTGGTTCAAAACGACCATATAAATACATTTGTGATTTATTTACATCTTGAAGCACAATATCACTTAATAAATAACTAATTAATATACCTAATAAAACACCAAACACTGAAGCTAATATTGCGAATAATAAGTATTTACCAAATATTTCTTTATTATAGAAACCAAAAGCCTTTGTAGTACCAACATTTCTTTTTTCTTCTTCAACCATAATAGCTATAGTTGAAAAACATACAAGCCCTACAACAAATAAGAACAAACTACCAAACACTATTCTTGATGAAGCAGTAGACTTAATACTTGATTTAATCTCAACAAATGATTCAAGAGCATCTCTTCCTTGAATTATCCAATTATAATCACCAGTCCTTATCTGTTGCCTAATGTTTTCAACTTCTTTAAGAGCTTCTTCTTGTTTATCAATTAGTAATTGTCTAGCTTCCAAAATTTGTTTTCTTGCACTAGCTTCCTCAGAAATCATTTCATTTTCTTTTGATAATAATAATCTTCTTGCATCAAAATATTGTTTCCAAGCAGCTTCTAATTGACTTCTACCTGCAGCAATCTTTGCTTCACCTTGGCCAATTTGCGATGGTAGACTATTATATTGATTTAAAGCATCCTTAGCAGTTTTTAAACTATTTAGAATATTATCTATTATTGAACTATCGTAATATTTTTCAACAATGTATTTTAAATATGAATCAAAATAATTCTCAGCAATCTTTATAAAGAATTTAGCTTTATCAGTTGAAAAATACTTATCTAAATTTCTCAAAGCTTCATCAACTAAATAAGACTTACCTGTTTGTATTGCATCAGAAACAGCTTGTAGATACATTTTAGAGTTTTCTAAAAATTCTCTAGCACCTTCTTCAGTAAAATTAACTAATAATTCACTATTTATAAGACTATCTACATAATAATTAAATAGGCGCTCTAAACTATCGTGTGGGTGTGGGCGTCTCTAAATTATCGTGTTGGTAAAAATGACACGATTTTTTATTGTGTGTGGGTG
>CADBMV010000082.1 GCA_902795865.1 uncultured Erysipelotrichaceae bacterium
AAACCTCTATTTAAAGCTGGAGCCTTAGATTTAAATGTTCTCGCTTTTCTGCCTTTTCTTACTAACTGATTAATTGTTGGCATTTATATCTCCTTTCTTATTTTGCACACGTTTACAGGTGTGCCAAATTACTGACTTATATATAGATCCTTACGGATCTTATGTGTCAGCTTTTATATATTACAATAAATAAAATATTAAAATCAAGTACTTTTTACACTTTTTTTGATTTCACAGCCTCAGTCGTGCCAAAAACGACTAAAAATCATAAATAACCCCTTAAAATAAGGCTTATTTACATATTATACTTAAATTAATGAATAAACAACTAATGTGGGTTAGCGCAATACTACCTATACAAATAAATAATCAGATTAGTAATGTTTGTTTAAACAATAATTTAGACATTAAATTATCTGAAAGGTTTTTTAAATTTCCACTACATATTTCTTTAAAAAGAACTTTTTATACTGATGATTATCTAAGAGTAAAAGATGATTTAAAAACAATACTTCATAATCAAACAATTACCATAAACAATTTAAAACCAATTATTAATTCAAATATGATTTGGTTAGAATTTGAAAACAATAATAAAATTATTGAAATACATAAAGAAATAGACAAGTTATTATTAGATAAATACAATATTCCAATTGATGAATTTGATAGGATATATTATCCTCATGTAACTATTTTTAGAGATGATGATATTCAAAAACTTAACAATATGTATTCAAGAATTAAAGATTTAATTATCAAAGAAGATGTGCTCATAGATACTTATGCGATGGGCACTAATTTGGACAATAATGAGTTTTACAAAATTTGAATAAAAACACTCAAATATAATTATTCACAAAGATGCATGAGCTTTAGTTTTTCTCCATTTATATTTGTATAATTAAAATATGAGTGAAAAACTATTTGATTTAGTATCAGAATATAAACCTACAGGTGATCAGCCAGAAGCAATAGATAAACTTGTGGAAGGTTTAAAACAAGGCAAGCATGAGCAAGTCCTTTTAGGTGCAACAGGTACTGGTAAGACTTTTGCGATTGCTAATGTTATACAGAAGGTTAATAAACCTACTTTAGTTTTTGCACATAATAAAACTTTGGCAGGACAATTGTATTCAGAATTTAAGGCTTTATTCCCTAATAATGCTGTCGAATATTTTATTTCTAATTTTGACTTTTATCAGCCAGAAGCATATATGCCTAAAACTGATACATATATAGAAAAAAATGCAGTTACTAATGATGAAATAGATATGCTTAGAATGTCTGCATATAATTCTTTATTAGAAAGAAGAGATGTCATAGTAGTTGCATCAGTTGCTTGTATTTATGCAGGTAGTAATCCTGAAGATTATAAGGAAATGTTTTTTACTTTAAAAACAGGAGAAAAAATAGATAGACAAGATTTAATAAAAAGACTTGTGGTAATGCAATATCAAAGAAATGATTTAGACAAAATAAGAGGTACATTTTCTGTAAAAGGTGATGTGATTGAAGTTTGTCCTGGTCATACTGATAGATTTATCATACGTATTGAAATGTTTGATGATGAAGTAGAAAGAATTACGGAACTTGATCCAGTCACAAAAGATGTACAAAATGGTTATACTGTTTATTCGTTCTTCCCTGCAAGTGGTTATGCAAGAAATAGAGAAGATTTATTAATAGCGTGTGACAATATTGAAAAAGAATTAGAAGAAAGATTAGAGTACTTTAAACAAAATAACAAGCCATTAGAATATGAACGCCTTGAACAAAGATGTCGTTATGATATTGAAGCTTTAAGAGAGATGGGAATGTGTTCTGGTATTGAAAACTATGCAATGCATATTGATCATAGACAACCAGGACAAAGGCCATATAATTTATTTGATTATTTTGGTGATGATTTTTTAATTGTTGTTGATGAATCGCATGTATCTTTACCTCAAATTAGAGGTATGTATAATGGTGATCATCAAAGAAAACTCACATTAGTTGAATATGGTTTTAGACTTCCTAGTGCTTTAGAAAATAGACCTATGACTTTTGAAGAATGGGAAGGATTAAATGCTCCAAGAATATACATGTCAGCAACACCAGGTGATTATGAACTTGAACATTCTGGTAAGCCTATTGAACAATTAATTCGTCCAACTGGTTTATTGGACCCTAAAGTAGAAGTTAGAAAAACAAGTGGTCAAGTTGATGACTTAATGCAAGAGATTATTAAAAATATTGAAAAAAATGAAAGAACTTTAATCACAACTTTAACTGTTAAAATGGCAGAAGATTTAAGTGATTATCTTTTAAAACAGAATTTTAAAGTTGCTTATTTACATCATGAAACAAAAACTCTAGAAAGAAGTGAAATAATTCATGATTTAAGAGCTGGTAAATATGATGTTTTAGTTGGTATCAATTTATTAAGAGAAGGACTAGATATACCAGAAGTTTCTTTGATTGCGATATTAGATGCAGATAAAGAAGGCTTTTTAAGAAGCTCAAGATCTTTAATTCAAACTATTGGTAGAGCTGCAAGAAATGTAAATGGAAGAGTAATAATGTATGCAGATAATATTACTGATTCTATGAAGATTGCAATTGATGAAACAAATCGTAGAAGAAGTATTCAAGAAGAATACAACAAGAAAAACAATATAACTCCTAGATCAATAGTTAAACAAATCTCTGAAGTTATCTCTTCTAAAGAAACTAAAGAGATGGTTAAGAAGTATTCAAAGAAGCATAAACATACAAAAGCAGAAAGAGAAAAGATGATGGCTTCTATTGAAAAAGAAATGAGACAAGCTGCAAAAGACCTTAATTTTGAAAGAGCTGCTGAGCTAAGAGATATCTTATACGAACTAAAAGACGAAGCATAAATATCTAAGTTTAAATAAGATACACCATAAAGTGTGTTATATAATTAAAGTATGAAAAAACTAGTGTTAATTAGTGGTATTTCTGGTGCAGGAAAATCTACAGCTTCTAATACTTTAGAAGATATGGGTTTTACTTGTATTGACCAGTATCCTGTAGAACTATTACCTGACTTAATTGAATTAATTAAAACAAGTGATTCAATCAAATATGATCGCGTTGCTTTGACTATTGGTTTGAGTGATCTAGATAAGTTTTTTAAATTGATAGATAACTCAGATTTTGATTCAACATTAATTTTATTAGATGCAAACAAGGATACGATAATCAATCGTTATAAATTTACTAGAAGAGTACATCCTTTAGTAACTTCAAATACAGCTGCTACTTTAGAAGAGGCTGTAGAAATCGAAAAGAACATCATTAAAAAGTTCAAAAAGAAAAATGTTCACGTGATTGATACAAGTAACTTAAGTTTAAAACAACACAAAGCTAAATTAGACAAAATATTAAAATACAACGACTTCAATAATCTAGCTATAACATTTGAATCTTTTGGATTTAAAAATGGTGTACCTGATGATGCTGATGTGGTATTAGATGTAAGAATGTTAGAAAATCCTTTTTATATTGAAAAATTAAAAAATAAAACAGGTAATGATAAAGCTGTTAAAGAGTATGTATTAAATTCTAAACCTACTCAAAGATATTTAAAGAAATTAATTGCTTATTTAGATTTTATGTTCAAGACATATGACAACGAAGAAAAAAGACATCTTACAATCTGCATTGGTTGTACAGGTGGTCAACATCGTAGCGTAACTATTACAAACTATCTTTATGATTACTATAAAGATAAATATATGTGTTATTTAAAACATAGAGAAATTCAATGAAAAATATTGTAGTTATAGGTGGAGGCCATGGGCTTTCAGCAATTTTAAGTGGTATCAGAAATATTGCGGATATTAATATATCAGCTATTGTTACTGTTGCTGATGATGGCGGTTCAACTGGCAGACTCAGAAAACGTTATACTATACCGGCAATGGGCGATGTCAGAAATGTCTTACTAGCTTTATCAAGCAGCGAACCTTTACTTCACGATTTAATGAATTATCGTTTTGAAGGTGAAGACAACATGGATATTGCAGGGCACTCATTAGGCAATTTAATTCTTACAGCCTTAACAAACATGACTGGCTCTTTCCATGAGGCAATAAGGATATGTTCAGATTTATTAAAAGTGGAAGGTAATATCATTCCTTCAACTCTACAATCAGTAACCTTATTTGCGCAAATGGATGATGAAACTATAGTAAAAGGGGAAGCTAATATTCCAAGTTTAATTCACAATATTGAAAAAGTGTTTTATCAAGAAAATGTAAAAGCTAATATTGAAGCAATAAATGCGATTGAAAAAGCAGATTTAGTATTCTATGGTATTGGTTCTTTATATACATCTATACTTCCTAATACGATAATTCCTGGTATAAATGAAGCTTTAAAAGAATCAAAAGCTAAAAAGATTTATTTCGCTAACTGCATGACGCAATCAAACGAAACATATAATTATGATTTAAAAGATCATGTCAATGCTTTAAGGAAACATAATACTGATGTTGATATGGTGATAATGCACAATAATAAAATACCTGATGATATTTTATATCGCTATACATGTCAAAACTCTATTGAAGTCATTGATAATGGTGATAGTAATTGTGAAGTAATTAAATGTGATTTATTAAAGTTTGATAATGGTTTGGTTAGACATGATCCTGAAAAGATAAAGATAGTTATGGAGAGTTTAATCTAATGTCTTTTACAACTGATATTAAACAAGAAATAGCTAATGTCCAATTAAAAGATCATTGTCAGAAAGCACAATTAAGTGCACTAATAAAAATGACTAGTTCTTTAACAATCAATTCAAATGGCTTGGGTATTTTAGTTAGAAGCGAGAATCCTACTACTGCAAAAAGAATTGTGTTTTTATTAAAAGAGATATATAAAGTTGATACTAATCTATCTATTGCTAAGAAAACAAATTTAAAAAAGAATAATGTTTATAATGTAGAGATTACTAATAATGGCAGTAAAATACTTGAAGATTTAGGATTGTATTCTTCTAAAGGACTACAATCTCATCCAAGTTATGAAATAGTAATGAAAAATTGTTGTGCTAGTAGTTATTTAGCTGGTGCTTTTTTAGCATATGGTTCTTGCAATGATCCACATAATTCTAATTATCATTTAGAGATTGCTGTAAATGAGATTGAACATGCAAATTTTATTGTTAAGTTAATATCAAGATTTGAAATGCAAGCAAAAATAGCTAAAAGAAGAAGTAGATATATCGTCTATATGAAAAGAGCTGATTACATTTCTAATTTTTTAGTGTTAGTTGGTGCACATGATTCAATGATGCGATTTGAAGATGAAAGAATAGGAAGAGACCTTAAAAACTCTGTAAGTAGAATCGATAATTGTGAAATAGCTAATGAAGTTAAGACTATTAGAGCCGCACAAAAGCAAGTGTCTTATATGCAAAAAATTATTGATAATGGTAAATATGATCAATTAAAAGAGCAATTAAAAAATGTAATAGATATAAGGATGAAATATCAAGATTATTCATTATTAGAGTTATGCGATGCATACCAAAGAACATATGGTGATTTGATATCTAAATCTGGTATGAAACATCGTTTAAATAAACTTGAGAATATTGCGTTAAGTTTGGAGGATTAAACAATGAAAATGGTTTTAGTTACTGGTGCTTCCAGTGGTATTGGTAAAGAATTTGCAAGACAATTTGCATATCGTGGTTATAATTTATTACTTGTTTCTAGAAGAGAAGAATTACTAGCTGAATTACAAAAAGAATTTATCGATGAGTACCATATAAATGTTGATTATCTTGCTTGTGATTTATCTATTAATCCAAAACAGGTATATGATTATTGCACAGAAAAAGGGTATGAAATTACAGTATTAGTTAATAATGCTGGATATGGTGACTATGGTAGTTTTATAAAAAGCGATCTTGAAAAAGATTTAGGAATGATTGAATTAAACAATAAAGCTTTAGTAGCACTAACATATTATTTTATTCAAGATATGAAGAAACTTGGTTTTGGACATGTGATAAATGTTGGTAGTGTCGCTTCATTTATGCCAGGACCATATATGGCAGTATATTATGCTACAAAAGCATTTGTAATGTCATTCTCAATGGCTTTAAGAGAAGAATTAAGGAAAGACAATATCAAAGTTTCAGTATTGTGTCCTGCACCAACAAAATCAGATTTCTGGGAAGTGGCTAATGGAAAGACTAGTTCAGTTTACGACAATGTTTTCGCAAGAAGTGTAGTTGATGCTGCAAAAACAGGATATGCATTATTTGAAACAAATAAGCCATACTTAATAGATGGTCTACCATATAAAATTATGATTTCTATTGTAAGACATATGCCTTTAGAATTAGCTGCTAGGACTATTGGTTATCTTCAATCTAAAACGAAAAAGAAAGCTTAATTACTCTTTTGATAAACATCAATAATAAAAGATAAGGTTATATCAAGATTAGAAATACTATTTAATTTATCCTTATCTTTTTTTGAACTTGTATTGTAATAAGGAGTCATCAAAAACAGATTCATTAAGTCTTGTTTAAGAATATTAACTTTAGATTGTATTTTTATTTCATCAGATAGTTTTAAACCATCTATTTCTATTTCGTCAACTTCATTAAGATATGGTTTATCATATATTACTTGTTTTAATTCATATAAATGGTATTCATCTGGTTTAACTAAAATGAATAATCCATCATCTTTTAACAATCTTACAATCTCTTGTTTCGCAATAGGTGCAAATATTGTTACTATTTTATCTGCACATTTGTCTTCCAAAGGATTATGAAATATTGAATTCAATAAATACAAAGTACTCTTATCATTTTTAGAAGCTATTTTTAATCCTGTTTTACTAAGATCTATACCAATTTTATCTTGAGCTTTAAAAAAAGAAGTATAATATCCTTCTCCACATGCTAAATCAATAAGGCTATCGCTTTTCTTAATTAATTTATCAAGTTCTATTCGTAAAAAATCATAATATCCTTTTTCAAGAAAGTCTCTTCTAGCTTTTATCATTAATTGATTATCACCAGTATTTTGAGAGTTTTTAAGATTAAGATTTAAATATCCTTCTTTAGAAAGATCATAGCTATGCTTATTTTCGCATTTATATGCCTTCTCTATAAGAAATAGTTCTTTTTTACATTTAGGACATAATATCTTCATAAATATAGTATAAAATAAAAGTATGAAAAAAGGATTGTTGATAGTTTTTTCGGGAGTATCTGGCGTTGGTAAAGGTACAATCCTTTCTAAGTTGATGCCAATGAAAGAATTAAATTTAGTGTATTCTGTTTCAATGACCACTAGAAAACCTAGAGAAGGTGAAATTGAAGGTGTTAATTATTTCTTTGTGTCTAAGAAAAGATTTGTTCAAGCAATAAAGAATGATGAACTCTTAGAACATGCAAGATTTGTAGGAAATGATTATGGTACACCAAAAGAATATGTTGAAAAAATGATAGCTGAAGGAAAAAATGTTGTTTTAGAAATCGAAATTAATGGTGCTAAACAAATTATGGAAAAATGTCCAGATGCTTTAAGTATCTATATAGTTCCTCCTTCAATAGAAGAACTTGAAAGAAGACTTAGAGAAAGAAGTTCTGAGGATGAGCAAACACTTATGAAAAGAATTGCTAAAGCTAAAAAAGAACTTGAAGACATGGACTTTTATGAACATGTAGTATGTAATGATGACCTAGATGTTGCAGTTGAAGATGTAAGAAAAATAATTCTAAAAGAAATAAAAAAGAAATCCAGATAATAATCTGGTTTTCTTTTTAAATTAAAAGGTACCTATTAGGTACCTTATTAACTATTATCTGTTGTAATACTCGATAACAAGTAGTTCATTGATTTCCTGATTTAATTCTTTTCT
>CADBMV010000083.1 GCA_902795865.1 uncultured Erysipelotrichaceae bacterium
CATAGCTTCTTCTTGGTCGTGAGTTACAAAGATAGTAGTAACTCCTGTTTCAAGCTGAATTCTTCTAATCTCTTCTCTCATTTCAATACGCAGTCTGGCATCGAGATTTGATAAAGGCTCATCCAACAATAGCAAACGAGGTTTTTTGATAAGTGCTCTAGCTATTGCAACACGTTGTTGTTGACCACCAGATAGTTGGCCTGGCTTTCTATTCAACATTGTTTCAACATGTACTAATTCAGCCATTTCTTTAGCTCTTTGATGTCTTTCTGCTTTAGGAACTTTTTGAATTTCTAAAGGAAAAGAAATATTCTCAAGAACTGTCATATGAGGATAGAGGGCATAGTTTTGGAATACTAGTCCTATTCCTCTTTTTTCCGGTGTTACGTAAGTAACATCATCTTCATCAAAATAAATTTTTCCTTCGGTTGGTGTCAAAATACCTGACAACATATTTAGCATAGTAGATTTTCCACAACCTGATGGTCCTAACAAGGTTACAAGCTCACCAGATTCAATTATCGCAGAAAAATTATTTACTGCTGTATTGTCATCAAATCTTTTGACAATATTCTCTAAGCGAATTTTCATTGATTACCTCCCCTTAAATTATTTAATTATTTCTTCAATGACTTCACCGTCAATATTTTCCATAGTTAGTTTTAACATCTTTGCCATAGTAGGCGCTTCATTAATCATTTTTGATCTTTCAATTACAACATTTTCTTTTACATCTGGACCACAAGCAATAAATGTTGTAGTTTCATCTTTCCATGGTAAGTGTCCATGTGAGGCAACAGATGAATGTTGTCCAGGTCTAAGATATCTTTCAAATGGATCTTTTCCTGCAAGTGTGTTTGAGAAATTCATAGGTTCTTTGCCTTCTAAGACAAAATCAAATGGTCCTACTAATCCAAATAATTCATCAGCTTCTTTTTTTGTATATAGATATCCAATATTATATTCAGGATTATCTTTAAGTGATTTTAGAAAGTCATATACTTTTTCATACATTTCTTTATCATCAGGATTTTTTAATTGTATCCATCCTGATAAAGATACAGAATGGCAATAAGCATCATAATCTATGAGCTTGCCAGCATCATCACATTTTATGAATCCAGCATCTTTAAGTAGAATATTTAGATTGATATTCTTGCTTATGTCTTGTTGGCCATGGTCACCCATGATTACAAAATTTGTATGTTCAAAGTCTCCATATCTTTTAATACTTTCAAGTAAAACACCAAATTCATAATTGTGTTTTCTTAATTGTTCTTCAGCTTCTTTTGAATATACACCATAGTTATGCCTTACAGTATCAAGATCACACATCTTTACAAACATTACATCAGGTTGACCATAATCTCTTATGATATCTGGTGCAATAGCCATAGTAAATAAATCAAGTGATCTATCTTTACCCATAAGATATCTTCCATATTTCCAGAAATATCTTTCCATTAATTCTTCAGTTGCATTACCCCAAAGAAATTGACCAGGATCTTCACCAATATATTTAGCAGGAACAATCATTGGCATATTGTAATCAATATCAGCCTTGCCTGTAACAGGCCAAGATATTGAACAGGTAGATAAGCCTGCTTCTTTCGCATAATCAAAGATAGTTGAACATTTTACATCTGATCTTTGATTATACCAAGGAGCATCGGGGTTTTCGATTTCCAGTATTACATTATGAGGAACACCGTGGTGTTTCACGGTGTTCCCAGTAATGATAGAACAATGACAAACATACGTATAGCTTGGATAGACAGGTTCAATATGTTTTATATATGAACCTTTATCAAACATCCATTTGAAATTTGACATTTGTTTCATCAACTCTATATCTGATGAACATAGAGCATCAAGCATGAATACGAATAGTTTGTTTCTTGTCATTTAAATACCTAAATTATTCAGATAATGCAGCGTTTGCTTCAGCTACAGCAGCTTCAAGTGAAGCAACTGTATCTTGGTTATCTGTGATAGCTTTTAATAGACCAGCAGTAATAGCAGTTTTACAAGCAGAAGCACCAGAAACTGCAGTTCTACCAGCTGTATAAGCAGCCATCTTATTCATAGCAGTAATACCAATACTGTTAGCAACATATTCTTTGTATTCATTGATTTGTTGAGAATCTTTATAAGGAGAAGCGCCATCGTATAATTGAACAAACTTAGCGTTGTTTTCAGCATTTACAAAGAATTTTACGAATTCTGCAGTAGCTTCATCTTCAGCTTCACTCTTAGTAAAACCAACTAAAGCACGGAATGTTGCTTCTTCATAAGGAGTACCATCAGTCATTTGAGGATAGATACCAGTAACAACATCAAATTGAGGTTTTGCATCCATGATGTGTTTTAAACCAGCACATGAACCAGCATAACAGAAGAATGATCCGTTAGCGAAAGGTACACTGTGGTAATCTTCTTCACCTTTAAGTTGGAAATAGCCTTCTTGTTCAGCAGCTTTCCACCAATCAACAAATTCAACGAATTTAGGATCAACCCAGTCATTAGCAGTTCTGTTTTCATCGATGAATTTTAAACCTGATTGTGCTAAAACAATAGTACCTACTGTATCGATTGAGTCAGGACCAAAACCAATAATGTTATTGCCTTCAGCCTTTTCGCCATCAACAACTGTCTTACAAGCAGCTAATAAATCATCCCAAGTTTCAGGAACTTCAAGATTATATTTAGCCAATAAGTCGCCATTGTACCACATGATAGGTCCAGTTAATGAACCAAGAACAGCGTGTAATTTTCCATCTGGATAATCAGTAGAAGCAGCATATAAATCTTCACCTACACGATCTTTGTAGTCAGCATCAGTGAAGTATTTGCCATAGTCAAGAGCTAAACCTTCTTCAACATAGTCAGATGCAGTACCAGGATATAACCATACAATGTTAGGTCCAGTACCATTAGTAACTGTTTCATAAACTTTCGCTTCAAAACCGTCTCTTGGTTGAGCGATGTGTTCAACTTCGTATTTGTCTTGAGAAGCATTGAATGCCTTAACGATTTCATCAGTCATATCAAATTGATGATCTGTTAAAGTGTGCCAGAAAACAACCTTAGTTTTTTCACCAGCAGTTTCTCCTCCATTGCTTCCGCCACCATTAGAACAAGCTACTAATGAAATAGCCACTAATAGAGTAACTAAAATTCTAAAAAGTTTTTTCATTATCTTTCTTCCTTTCTAAACCTTAAAGATTTCATAACTAAATTATAATATATTTAAGCTTATAAAACTCATTAGAATTCTCTTATTTTTGAAAAATAAAGCAATTTCTATACAAATTGTAAATATTGTTCATTTATTCACAAAAAATGTGCTTTTTAAGGGCATTATAAGAGATATATTATTTAATATTGTTATATAATTAACATGAAAGAAAAAAAGGAGTTTTTAATATGTCTGAAGCATTAAATATCGTTAAAGATACCACTTTAACGTACAAGCAACAACTTCTTGCTCTTGCAAGACTAGGTGAATCTACAGATGATGAAACAATTAAGTTTTCTGATGAGTATAAGAAAGCTAAAGCTGAGGGTGCTTTATGTGATTTAAACGAAGGAAAACTAACATATCGTCCTAGATATATTTGTCCTGATTATGACTTATTGTTTGAAAAAGGATGTGATTTCTTGGAATTAAATCCACCAAAAGATTTATTAGAAGCAATAAATGTATTAGAAATATTCTATTCACATGTACCTTCTGTTACTGCATATCCTGTTTATTTAGGAGACTTAGATAGACTTTTAGAACCTTTTGTAATAAAAGAAGATAGAGAATATGCAAAGAAAGTATTAAAATTATTCCTTTTACATATTGATAAAGTATTAACTGACTCATTTGTTCATGCAGTCATTGGTCCTAAGGATAGTGTTACTGGAAGATTATTATTAGAGTTAACCGAAGAAATGCAATTAGCTATTCCAAACCTTACTTTAAAATATGATCCAGAACTCACAAGCGATGATTTTGCCTTAGCTTGTGTTAAATGTATGCTAAAAACAGCTAAACCATCTTTCGCAAATCATAGAATGTTTGTAAAAGAATGGGGCGAAAGATATGCCATAGCTTCTTGCTATAATGGCTTACTACAAGCTGGTGGAGGTTTTACTCTTCCTAGATTAAAATTATTTGAATGTTCATTAAATGCTAAAGATCCTGAAGACTTCATAAATAATGAACTTCCTAAATATATTGATCTACAACTAGAATACATGGATAAAAAGATTAAATTCTGTGTTGAAGAATCTGCTTTCTTTAAATCTAATTTCTTAGTAACTGAAGGTTTTGTAAAACTAGAAAACTTCACAGGTATGTTTGGCTTAGTAGGTCTTGCAGAATGTGTTAATCATCTATTACATATTGAAGATAATAAAAAAGGCTTTGGTATGAACAAAGAAGCTACTGAATTAGGTTTAAGAATTATGGATGCTATTGAAAAAAGAGTGTCTGAACATGTAGCACCATATTGTGATGCAACTAATCATAGATATAGACTACATGCACAAGTAGGTATTGATTCTGATGGTATGGAAGATTCACCAGGCACTCGTATTCCTATTTTTGCAGAACCTACAATTCTTGAACAACTTCAAGTTAATGAAAAATTCCATCCTTACTTCCCTACAGGAACAGGAGATATCTTCAAATTTGAAGAAACATATGAAAAAACACCAGAAGCAATCTTACCAATTATTAAAGGTTCTTTAAATAATGGTTTAAGATACTTCTCTGGTTATTTAGAGAGTTGTGATGTAGTAAGAGTTACTGGTTATCTAGTTAAGAAATCAGAAATTGAAAAATTAAATCAAAAGAAACAATCTTTAAATAATGTAACTATCTTTGGTAAAGGTGCTCAAGATGGAGGCCATGCACTAGATAGAAGAATTCAGAAACAAAATGATATTAGCGCCGGTTAATAAAATAATTCCCTTTTCAAATGTAGATGGACCATCTAATAGGATGGCCATCTTTTTTCAAGGTTGTCAGTTCAACTGTCGTTTTTGTCATAACCCTGAAACTATTAATATGTGTATACATTGCACAGATTGTGTAAAGACTTGTCCAGTAAAAGCATTAAGTGTTGTTGATAAAAAAGTTGTTTGGAATAAAGATATCTGTGTTAATTGTGATACTTGTATAAAGACATGTACACATAACTCTTCTCCTAAAATTACTTATATGTCAACCGATCAAGTACTAGAAGAAATTAAAAAAGTTAGACCATATATAGAAGGTATTACTTTATCAGGAGGAGAATGCACTATTCAAAAAGATTTTATTATTGAATTATTCCCAAAAGTTAAAGCTCTAGGTTTAACTACCCTTCTAGATTCAAATGGTTCTTTAGACTTTGAACAAAACAAAGAAATACTAGAATATTGTGATGGTGTAATGTTAGATGTAAAAGCAGTTAATAAAGACTTTAGTGATTGGCTTATTAGATATCCAAATGAAGTCATACTTAAAAATCTAGAATATCTTTTATCAATAAATAAACTATACGAAGTTAGAACTATCATTTTCCCTGATAAAGATGATAATAATAAAGAAACTGTTTCTTATGTTTCAAATATCATCAAAGATAAATGTTTCTATAAAATAATAAGATACAGACAATTTGGTGTAAGAGAAGATGAAAGACAAGTTCTTGGAGATTATACAACTGATGAAGAATACGCATTAAGATATGTTGAACTAGCTCATAGTCTTGGTGCTAGTAAAGCTTACATCATCTAAAACATAAAAGATACTATAGTATCTTTTTTTTACTATCATTAATTATGTATTTTAAAGCGAAAGAGAAAATAATATGAGTGTAATATAAAAAAATATAGTATTATAATTTTCTTATGCTAAAAATTAAAAGCATTTCAAAAACTTATAAAACAGGAGAACTCATACAAGTTGCCTTAGATGATGTTTCATTAAATCTAAGAGAAAATGAGTTTGTTTCTATATTAGGTCCTTCAGGATCAGGAAAGACTACTCTTTTAAATATTATTGGTGGTCTAGATAGATACGATGAAGGTGATTTAATAATTAATGGTGTTTCCACAAAAAACTATAAAGATAGAGATTGGGATACGTATCGTAATCATGCTATTGGTTTTGTATTCCAATCATATAATCTAATTCCTCATCAAAATATCTTATCTAATGTTGAACTAGCTTTAACGATTGGTGGTATTTCTTCTAAAGAAAGAAAACAAAGAGCTTTAGATGCTTTAGATAAAGTTGGTTTGAAAGATCAAGCTCACAAAAGACCTAATCAGTTATCTGGTGGTCAAATGCAAAGAGTTGCTATAGCTAGAGCATTAGTAAATAATCCTGATATTTTACTTGCAGATGAACCTACTGGTGCATTAGATTCTAAAACTTCTATTCAAGTTATGGAATTATTGAAAGAAGTTGCTAAAGATAGATTAGTTGTCATGGTTACTCATAATCCCGATTTAGCAAACCAATACTCAAATAGAATTGTAAATCTAAAAGATGGAAAGATTATTTCTGATTCTAATCCTTACATCATAGAAGATGATGTTTTGCTAGATAAACCTAATAAAACTAAAAAAGCTCATATGTCTTTTTTAACAGCTTTATCTTTATCTTTTAACAATTTATTAACTAAAAAAGGTAGAACTATCCTTACAGCTTTTGCAGGCTCAATAGGAATAATTGGCATTGCCTTAATATTATCTTTATCTACTGGTTTTCAAAACTATATAGATAAAATACAAGAAGATACTCTATCTTCTTATCCTCTTACAATAACGTCTGAAACTGCTGATACAACTTCAGCTATTTTATCTATGGTAACTGATAGAAAAAATAATACAGCCGAAGGAGAAGAAGTTATTGAAAGACAATATTTAACCACAATGTTTTCAGCTATAGGAACTAATGATTTAAAATCATTAAAGAAATATTTAGATAATCATTATGAAGATTATAAAGATGATGTAACATTTATCAACTACAACTATTCAATAAAGCCTATTATATACACTATAGATGCAACAGATAAATTAAGTAAATTAAATCCTAGTTCAATAGTTTCATCAATGTATTCACAATCCGCAAATAATCTTATGTCTTCATTTTCTTTTGGATCTAATTCAATTTTTTCTGAAATGAATGAAAACATTGAATCATATAAAGATCAATATGAAGTATTAAAAGGAAGATGGCCTGAAAAGTATGATGAATTAGTTATTGTTTTATCAGAACCTAATTCTATTTCTGATTTATTAGTTTATTCTTTAGGATTAAGAGATACTTCAGAACTAAAAACAATCATGACAAATGTAATGTCAGGAGAACCTGCAGGTGTTGATAATGAATCATTAAAATTTACTTATGATGATTTATTAAATATTGATTTAAGATTAGTTATACCTACTGATGTATATAAATACAATGTTAAATATGACATCTATGAAGATATGTCTAATGATGAACAGTTTATGCAAGATGTATATGAAAAATCACTCAAGTTGAAAGTTGTAGGAATACTGTGTCAAAAAGAAAATAGTAATTCAATGGCTCTATCAACTGGTGTATCTTATACAAAAGATCTCACAAAATACATTATTTCTGCCTGTCAAAACACAGCTATTGTTTCTAAACAATTAAGCAATAAAAACATTGATGTTTTTTCTGGTAATAGTTTTGATGAAGAAAATGAAAATACTAATCAATTAGATTTTAATGATATGATCAGCGTTGATGAAAAAATGATTCAGGATGCTTTTAAGATTAATAATTCTGAAGATGATTTTAAATTTGAAACTGTTGATCAAAATAAGATGCAAGACATTATTATGAAAGCTGCAAAGGATGCAAGTGAAGCAATAAGTAAATCTCCAGATGCAACAAGCTTAACTGCAGGACTAGGTTTAATAAATGCATCGTTATTAAATTACGAAATACAAGAATATGAAAAACAAACTGTACAAGAAAATGTTTTAAAAATTGATGAAAATAAACTTCAAGAGTTTAAACAGAATATTAATTCTAGTACATATAAAACATATGTGGAAACATTTTTAAACAGCGATCCACAATTAGCTCAATATGCTCCTATGATTCAAGTTTTTTCTGATGAACAATACTCATTGCTTTCAAATGGTGTTGCTTCAATGTTTGAAGAATATTATAAACAAATTAAAAATAATGAAGAATATGATGAAGAAAATGGAATTGCTTATGATAATAGTATTGAAAACAATACACGTTATGGCACTTCTTTATTCTCTTCTACACTAATTAGTCAACAACTAACCACAAATCAAATTGCTTTAGAAAACACCACAAACGTTGTAAACAATTTTGTGAATAATTACACCACTGCTATGATTGCTGCACAAATTGGTATTGCTACTTCACAAATGTTAGAACCAATGATGGAATCATTTTCTAATCTATCTGACATCTTTAATGAAGATGCATTTAGTGTTGATACTGATAAGTTTGCTAAAGCATTTAATTTTAATATGAGTGAAGATGAATTATCTAGAATAATGGAAACTATGCTTTCTGGTTCTAGTGAAAAATCATATAATTCTAATTTAATAAATTTAGGATACCAAGATATAGATGATCCTAGTTCAATTAGTTTTTATTTTAAAGATTTTGATTCAAAAGAAAATTTCCTTTCATTTTTAGACAACTACAACGAATCAGTAGATGATGATACTAAAGTTAGATATACAGATATAACTGGTTTTTTAATGTCATCAGTAAAAACTATTGTTGATGTAGTGACATATGTATTAATTGCCTTTGTATCTATTTCTTTAGTAGTATCTTCTATTATGATTGCCGTTATTACATTAATATCTGTATTAGAGCGCACAAAAGAAATAGGTATTCTAAGAGCTATGGGTGCATCTAAAAGAAATGTTTCCTCTATCTTCAATGCGGAAACATTTATCATTGGTTTATTATCTGGTGGTCTAGGAGTAGGTGTAACTTTAGCATTACTTCCTTTAATTAATACAATTATTCATAAATTAACAGACAATCATGATGTGAATGCTGTTTTACCAAGTCAAGGAGCTATAGCTTTAGTAATAATTGCTGTTGTTTTAACAATCATCGCTGGATATATTCCTTCTAAAAAAGCTGCAAAACAAGATCCAGTTATTGCTTTAAGAACAGAATAATTATCTACCACCAAAATTTCTATTTTCTATATTTAAATGATTCATCAATTCACTAACAGTTACCAATTGATAGCCTTTATCCATTAATTCTGGAACAATTCTTTTAGTTGCTTCAGCAGTACTAGAATACAAAGAATGCATTAAAACAACATCATTTTCATTTACTTTGTTTACAACATTGCTATAAGTATAATCTTCGTTTCTATTACTCCAATCCATAGAATCCACATTCCATAATACAGAAACCATATCTAAACCATTTTCTAAATCATAATTTCTAGATCCATATGGAGGTCTATATGTTTTCATTTGATAATCTAACTTATTATTTACATAATCAGATACAGAAACAATTATATAATAGGCATCATTATAAGATAACTTAGATATATTCTCATGATTCATAGAGTGTGAACCAAACTCTAGATTTAAATCTAAGCCCATTTTAATTGTTTCCAATTCATATTCACCTAATCTACTACCAACAATATAAAATGTGCATCTAGCATCATATTTCTTCATTGTTTCAAAAATAATTGAATCTACAGCTCTATAAGGACCATCATCATAAGTTAGTGCCACCATTGGTCTATTAGGATTTAAATAATAATCCATTACATATTCTTTTGATTCAATTCCAAAATCTCTTCCTACAATTTCTTGCCCATAAGCTAAATCCATTACTAATTGATAACCAAACTTAGGAAAATACATTAATAAATCATTATCTTTTTTTCTAATTATTACATTAGACACATCTAAATTATCTTTGTCAGTATCGATCATAAAATTACTAGTATAAGCTAAATCAATATCATCTTTTCTCATTTGATATCTCAAAGCATTAGATACGATATCTAATCTATCTACAATTTTTAAATTTAGATCACTAAAGTCTTTTTCAGTAATAAACTCTTGATTATCATATTTAATTAAATAAAAATCACCTAAGCTTTCTACTTTATAATCAATTACTCTTTCCTTTGAATCTGAACATTCATTTTTTACATATTCATAAATAGAATTATTATCAGGATAAAAAGCAACACATTTTCCATTTTTATACTTATGTGCATTTTCATTACTAGACTTAGTTGAATCACAACTAACACAAAATACAAGCAATAATATTATAAATAGTTTATTCATATGTATTTTCTTACTATATCAATAAAATTTATATATATTTCATCTCCATAATCATTACCTTTTGCCTCTGGATGAAATTGTACAGTATATATTTTTTTATCTTTGTTTTCACTTGCAGCATACTTACATTTTTCACTGTAAGCTAAATTAATAAAACCAGGAGCTAATTTACTTACTTCATCACTATGATACATATAAACGTTTTGAGTTTTTGGAAGATCTTTAAATAATCTAGACTTCTCTGTATGTATTAAGACAGTTCCTATCTCATCTTCTTTAGCTTTTTTAACTTCACCACCTAATAAATGGTGTATAAGTTGGTGTCCATAACAAACTCCAAAAATTGGAATATTTAAATCAAATACTTTTATATCAATGCTTCTGCTTCCTTTTTCATATACATGATCATGAGAACCTGTAAAAATAATGCCATTATAGTTTCTTAATTCATCTATATTTACATCACAATCAAAAACATCAAATTCAACATTAATTCTTTTTAATGTTTCAAAGACATCATTAGATAATTTACTCACAAAATCAATTACTGCTATTTTCATTTAAATAAAACCTTTTACTTATATATAAATAAACAACTAAAACAATTATTACTACTAATGCAGCTAAAAAGATATTTGCGTTAGGTAAAAATGAACTAGTACCATCAGAATTTATAATCATCTTTGCGTTTTGAAGTACTCTTGCGCCAATTAAAGGACCAATTAGTCCTGGAACAAATACTTGACCAATTATTCTAATACCTTGAAACTGTCCTGATCTATTTTCAGGAATTAAATCTCTTATCTTTGCTCCAAATACAGACATACCACATAAATAACCAGACATCATTAATACTGAACCTATAAATACTAAAACAGTATTAGTAAATAGATATAACATTATGTATCCAACTATAAGCATTATCAAAGGAATACTAATAGAAAAATTAAATCCTTTTAGATCATACACTTTACCATATATTGCTGTAACAATTGCCGCAAGAATGATTGCAGGAGCCATAATCAAAACATAATTAGATAATTCTAATGTCTTTTCATAATAAATAATTAAATATGGCATAAACACTTGTATAGATATTCCAAAGATTCCAAAAGCAATCAATAAATAATAAAGTGATTTATTCTTTTTAAAAGTATCTACTTTAAAACTAAACAATAGTGTATCTAAAAAAGAATCTTTACTAGGTTTTAAATTAGGATCATCTTCTATAATAAATAAACCTAAAGCACCTATTAATGTAGTAGTTATACCAATGATGTAATAAATTGTTTTCCAAGAACTATGTAGATCTAAATTAAAACCTATAAAGCCACCAAAGACAACCAATATTGATACTAAAGGCATCATTGAATTAATACCTTCTATCTTACCTCTATTACTACTATCACCCTTATCAGTTAACCACGCATTATATGCAGCATCATTAGCAGTTGAACCAAAGAACGTCATAATGCAATCCATTACGATTGTAAGAAAGATGCTGTTGATATATGCAAAAGTAATGATACTAATTCCCCACAATATATAACCTATAGACATAAAAGCTTTTCTTTTACCTAATTTATCAGAAAAAACTCCCATGATTAATGTGGTAAGTGCTGCCATCACAGCCGATGCCATAACCATATTAGAGATATCTTGAGCTGAAGCATTAAACATCTTATAAATAAAGACATTAAAATACATGTTTTCAACAACCCAAGCTACTTGGCCCATAAGGCCAAAGATAATCATTGCAATCCAAAATTTATTATTCAGTTTTTTCATAGCACTTAAAAAGTGAGTTTCCTCACTTTCTATTCTATACCAGTTTTAGGTGCAACATACGGTACATTTATTCTAAAGTTTACATTTGCTTGGCCATCTTCAAATTCTACATTTAATTTATGATCGCCATTTGTTAATGATGATAAGAAATCTTTATTTAATGTAAGAATTAAACTTCCTTCTTTATACTCATAATTCTTATCGTCAACTACATTTCCATCAACAGTAACTTTATTAGTAAACTTATTATATGTTTGTGTATCGTCTTCGGTATTTTTGATAGTAATCTCTAAACCAGAATTGCTTCCCCTAGTCCAACTTAAATTATCATTAACAGGATAATAACCTATAGGTTTTGTTTTTAATATCATTACAAAGTAACTACCGACACTTTCTGCTGACTCAAGTTGCGCATTAGTAATATCGACATTAGTAAGGTCTTCATCATAGTGATAGCCAAATGGAAGTTTAAATATTAATCCAGCTTTATATTCTTTATCATGCTCAAAAGTACCTACATATGGTTCATAATCAGATTCTTCTGAATCAGAAGCTTTTTGAACCCAAACACCTTGAACATAACTAAATCTTGAATCCTCAAGTGTAGCTACAGGAGGATTACTTACTGTATTAATATCGTAATTTCCTTCTGAATCCTTTTCACAAGTTGTATCAGTGCCAATAATTGGTCTTTCAAGGTTTCCTTTTACTTCTTCTATTGGTTTTGACCATATTACATATACAGTCTCGTCGGTATATTCGACATCACTATTATCTTCCATATCTTCTTGATAGTCTTCATAAGTTGCATAACTATCAACATCTTTTATAGCGCCTGTATAAAGATGTTCACCATTATGTTTAAATTCATCTCCTAAAGCATAATACATTTTCATATACCCCAAATACGCAACATCAGTTAGCGAATATTTGGTGTTTGGATCTACAGGATAAGGAACAGTCACTACAGAACTATCTATCTTGATTAAATCAGGATCATAATCAGCATCACCAAGAACCCCTATTATTTCATCAATAAATTCTTGTTTAAAACTATCAAATAAATCTGTATGCTTTTCTCCAATGTCTATTTTAAAAGGTGTCAATTCATAGCAATAACCATAAACTGTTCTATCTTGTGTTAAAGGTTCATCAAACAATGTTGTATCTATACTAGAGTATTCTTCATCTTCATACCAATCAGAGATATATTTGTTTTCTAAATTTGGTTTCCATTTTGCAGGAGTATAACCACCTGATTTATCAGAATAATCTACATGTTGTTTAGTATCACCAGTGTTTATATCTTTTAAAACATATGTAAGTTTATATTGATCTACATATTTAAAGTTGAAAGTAGCTGAAGTACTATATGTGCCAATGCCTTCTGCAGGTTCTGTTCCTGTTCTTGCGACATTTAAAATTACTGTATAATCAGTATTTTTTTCAACTTTTTTACTTTTTATGACATAGGTAACAGATTGACCTTTTTCTATTGTTGTAGGTAAAGTCTCTGGTGATAATATTTCAAAGTTAGCTGCATCAGGTCCTGATAATGTTGCGCTCACATCAACAACATTTCTTTGACTATCAGTATTTTTGACAACAACTGCGGCAGATAAAACAAAACCTTCTGTCTCAATATTTTCTCTTGTAAATGTAAATGATGTTGAGGGATTTCCATCAATTACTAATATGCTTTCTGCTTTAACATTAACTGTATAAACAGGTAATAACATCAATACACTTAACAGCAAACCGATTATTCTTTTCATAAATGCTCTCCTATCTCTATTATTATTATAAATTTAATCTAATGGTTTTTGATAATAGTTTCCATATACATTAGATACTTCTCTTGTCTCTATAAAAGCATTTGGATCACCTTGCAAAGCATATTTTACAACTTCGTTTGTTTCAAAAGTATTCACAACTGTATATAACAATGTCTCGTCTTGATTTTTATATGCCCCTTTAGCATCAATTTTAGTAATTCCATGTCTAACGTTATTTAATACAGAATCAATAACTTCCTGTGGCTTTTTTGTGACAATAAAGATTGCATCATGAGTATATCTTTTATGCATTCTTTGTACCATGAGGTTAGACGTATATTGATAAACTATAGAATATGCTGCAGCTTCAAAACCATACAACAAACCTGTAATAGCAATCAATGCCATATTAAAAATAAATACATAATTCCACATAGAACGATGATATTTGTTTGAATAATAAATTGATAAAAAATCAGTACCTCCACTAGATGCACCATTCATCAAGGCAACTCCAGCTCCAGCACCATTTATTAATCCACCAAATATTGCGATTAGTAATCTATCATCTAAAACAATATACCGACTAAATACAGAAGCTAATATTGATACTAATACAGTTTGAATTAAAGAAAATATTGTAAATAATTTTCCTATATGCTTAAAGACAATAATAGCTAAGATGATATTTATGAATAAATATAAGTAAAAATATGGAAAATTAATATTAAAGAAATCTCCCATAATATCTGATATTAATCTTGCAAGACCTATAACACCACTTGGATATACTTTTGCGGGAACAGAAAAATTACTCAAAGCTAATGCTTGTAACACAGCAGAAACTATAATCCAGAAACTCATTTTTATAATTTGTTTTAGATCTAGATTGTTCATAACTAATATGATTATACATCAAATCTCTTATGGATTTTATTGTTCATTTTACGCATATAAATATTAAATACTTTAAAAACACCACTATAGTACAAATTAAGCTGAGGTGTACCCCCTAAACTGGACAATCCAGTAAAGGGGGTTTTTAAATGAAATATAACTGGAAGTTGAAATTAAAATATGTAGAAGAATATAAAGCAGGCAAA
>CADBMV010000084.1 GCA_902795865.1 uncultured Erysipelotrichaceae bacterium
ACACATATCAGAATTTTCATGACCAATTTCATTATCTGAATCAATAATGCCGAAACAGAATTGTTCAGCACCTTTAGTAAAGCCTCTATATCTAAAGAATATGGTATTCTCTACTCCATGTTTTAAGGCATCTAAAGCCCACTTTTTAGCTTCATTAGGTCTAGGTGCATAACCTATGTCATTATGTCCTTGTGCACCCATAATAGCTTCAGTAACCCAAATCTTTTCTTGTTTAAAACCACGCGCAAAATCAACAGTGAATGCTAAATCACTATCAGACATCGGTGCGGGTTGACCACCCCATACAGGATAATTATTATATGCGACAAAGTCTAAACATTTAGCTACATCAAATGGTGAGAAATGTTTATCAATTGTGCCACCTTCAAAATCATGTGTTACAGGATGATTATGATCTTGAGATTTTACAGCTGAAACCATCATTGAAATAAAATCTACAGCTGATTTAGATCTAAATCTTTCCCACTCTAATCTTAGTGAAGGATTTTGAGCAGTAAAAGATGGTCTAGGTAGAGGTATATCTTTAAATGTTTTATATGTTTGTGTCCAAAAAGATGTACCCCATCTTTCATTTAGTTCACTGATATCTTTATATTTATTTTCTAGATAATTAATAAATTTTTTATGACAAGTCTCACAATAACACATATCAGAATTTTCATGACCAATTTCATTATCTACTTGCCATGCGACAATATTTTCTTCATCTTTATAATGTTTAGCCATATTAATAGCTAGAGCTTTTGCTTTTGAAACATAATGTTCATTGTTGAAACAATGTCCTCTTCTTGCGCCAAAAGGTTGTCTATAACCATATTCATTTTCATTCATGATTTCTTTATCTTCTTGATATAACCATGATGGAATAGTAGCTGTAGGAATACACATCATCACTTTAATATCTTGAGCTTTAGCCTTTTTAATTACTTCATCAAAAAAAGAAAAATCATATTTATTATTTTCAGGCTCAATTTTATCCCAAGCAAAATCACAAATGCGAATTAAATTCGCATTCAACTCTTTTATATTTTTTAAATCTTCTTCTACAAAATCCATACCCCATTGTTCAGGATAATAATCTACACCACGATATTTCATTTAAATTCTCCATTCATCAATCTATTAACTGCTTCAGTATATTCTTTTGTAGCACACATATAAGCAGCTGCATGTCCACAGTTTTCTATTAATAGTAATTGTTTTGCTTGTTTACAAGCTTCATACATTCTTTCAGACATATAGCTAGGTACAAAATGATCATCTTTACCATGAATAAAAAGTATTGGACAAGAACTATTTTTTACACAGTCTTCACCCATTGAAGTATTAAAGCTAATACCAGTTATGATAACTGACCACATCCACGCTAAATTACCAAATGGAAAGTATGGTAAATGATAAACATCTTTCATTAAATACTTAGTAATATTCACAATTGAATCAAAACCACAATCATCAATAATGCCACAAACATTTTTTAGATTCATATTGGCACAATGAATAACGGTAGCTCCTCCCATTGATATTCCATGAAGATATATCTTTGGTTCATGAAACACTTCGTTCACATAATCAACCCATCTAGCAACATCTCTTTTGTCATGTTCAGAAAAACCTAAATAGTCTCCTTCAGATTTACCATGTGCTCTATCGTTTAATAATAAAACAGTAGATCCTCTTTCTTGATAGATTTTAATTTTATCGCAATAGTCATATTCCATAGCTGATTTATAGCCATGAACACATATTACAACTTCTTTAGGATTACCTCTTAAGATATAGCCATATAAATTTAGATTATCAAAAGATCTAATAGATACTTCTTCTAGTTCTAATTCATTGAATTCTTTTATTAAAGGAGCTTGATATTCATATAGCCTTTTAGCAGTAGGTCTCATTAAATCTTTATCTGAATCTACAAACTCTTCATCTCTGCCATCATCTGTTTTTTTATCACGATATAAAAATACTGAGTTAAAGATATAATAAGCTATAACTAAACAAGCAATTACAATAATAGTTAAAACAATTAATATTATTTTAAGCATTATTTTACCCTAACATTTTCTAAATCTACATCTTTTGTTTCTTCAATTGAAATCATCATAATTATTAAAGCAATAGCCATTAAAGGTAAATAAGCAACAGTTAAAACTGCTGGTAAGTTTAAAGAACCCGCAATCATTGTGACAACGTTGTTGTAGACCATATTTAAGCCTGTGCCAACCATACCAACTAATTGCATTGTACCAACTACAGATGCACGAATCTGTGTTGGTGTTGATTCAGAAGTTATCACAAAGTAAATCATGTCAGAAATTGACCACAGACCGGCAATAGATACTCCATATGCAAAACCAGTAATATATGGATTTAAAGGTCTGATACATCCATAAGCAAACACAGCTAAACCAAGTGCTGCCCATAAACCTAATATTAAAGCTGATTTCTTTCTACCTAATGAATCAGTTAAGAATCCACCAATCATTGTAAAGATACCATTAATAACTGGGTAAAACATTAAGATGATATTAGAAGCATCAATATTCATAACCCCATTTGCTACACCAGCTTGAATCATTGGTTGATACTTACCTGTATATCCTGTAGAGAAAGCCATAATTAATGCTACAATCGCAATGGCTCTAGTTTGTTTGTGAGAGAAGATATATTTAAATGCACCTCTAACAGAAATACTATTTTCTTCTTGTCTAGCATCTAAATCAGCTTTTTCAATAGCTTTTCTTTCTTGCTCATCAGCTTTTAAATATTGTAATCTTTTTTCTGTAAATACAGGTGTTTCTCTTACAAAATAAATTGCTGCAATGCCAATAACAAACGCTAGAATTATTGGGATAATAAATACATTTCTCCAAGTACTAGGTATTGCATCATTCACAAACAACTTTACAAATAACCCTAATAAAGAAACTGATATCAAAGCTAAACCTTTAGTAATTGCACAAAGCTTAGCACGATGTTTCTTAGGAGCACATTCCATAATATAGATTACTTGCATATCATTAGGTGTAAAGAATGTAAGTATTACACAACCTAATATATATACGACAACACTTTTAGAAATGATGCACACAAGCATGCCCACACCCATTCCTATAGTATTAATAATTAAAAATAGTCTTCTACCATATTTATCTGCTAAAGATTTATATAATGGTGAAATTAAATAAATCAAATAAGCAGCTGTCGTAACTAAACCTAAGGTACCAGAAGCATTATTATATTCTGTTGTACCAAATGTAGTATTAAATAAGTCACAAATTGTTTGAGTTTCTACTACGCCTCTTACACTGGAAGCTAACTCATCCACAATATAAACAATGCTTAAAACAATAATCAAAATTAAGAAATAGTGCTTATGATTATGAAAAGATTTTGCCTTTTCTAATCGTGCAATTTCTCTTTTTTCTTTTTCATTATTATTCATATACTTCTCCTTAAATTATCATTTATATTATAAAATAAAAACAGAGGTTTGACTATGAATCCAAAGGTTATAAAAACAATTACTTATTCAAAAATATCATTAGATTTCTATGATAATAATGCCATTATGTTTAAATTAGATAATAAAGCTATAGACTGGTTTTATTCTCTAGCAAAAACTAAAAAACAAACAATTGATACTAGAAGTGCTAAAAGAACTAGTATTCAAGTAAAAAAGGATAGAAATAAAGCTCTTATAGATGTCTTTTATAAACAAAAAGATTTAAAACTGATACAACACTTTGAAATAGAAAAAAATAAGAACTATTTCACTATTCAATTAATTATTCAATCAGATAAAACTATTGAATCAAATTATTTAGTTCCACTAGACTTTATATACCCTTTAAATATTTGTAATGAATTATTCTTATCATTAGAAGAAAAGATCTTATTAGTACCATATGATAATGATATGTGGATTAAATATGAAGCAACATATTTAAGACCTGGTAGGACAAGTTATGATGTTACTGCTATATTTGATGATAAAAATAATAATGGCCTTATTATAGGAGCTTTAGATTTTGATACATGGAAAAATGCAATTAAGTGTTCTGCATATGATGCAAGAGCTTTTTATGCTTTATCAGGAATTGCTGATGAAAATACTCATGATCATCTTGAACATGGCTACTTAAAAGCAAAACAAATTAAATCATCAAGATTCATCTGTGGTTTTTATAATGATGTCAGATTAGGACTACAGGAGTATTCTAAATTATGTGTTAATCCTAATGGTATATATAAGTGGAAACATGGTGTACCATTTGGTTGGAATTCTTATTCTGCCTTAACACTAGAAACAAAAATTGAAAATGTGAGAAGTGCTGCAGATTTTATATATCAGTTAGATAATTTTAAAACTAAGAATAATCATACCTATATTAACTTTGATGCAGTTATAAACATAAAAGAAAAAGACATTAAAAAACTAATTGATGATCTACATGCACGCAATCAAAAAGTTGGTTGGTATATGAATCCTTTATCACATTTATCTATTCAAGATAAGATTCCATTACTAGGTAGTAAAAACAAGACTAGAAAAGATATTCTATTAAAGAATATTGATGGTACTAATTATCCAAAAATAGATGATAAATATCCTATAGATATCACTATTCCTGAAGCCGAAAAAGATTTTAGATTATATCTTAGATGGTTTGTGGATATGGGATTTGACTACATTAAATTAGATTTCTTATCTCATGGAGCATTAGAAGGAAAATATCATAATAAGAATATCAAAACAGGAAGACAAGCTTTAATGTATTTTTATAATATTGTTAAAGAAGAATTAGATCCTAGAAAGATTAATAAAGAGATATTTATATCTTCATCTATTGATCCATTATTCCCTAATGGTTATTCTCATTCTCGAAGATCTAGTTGTGATGCTTTTGGTCATATTGAAGATGTAAGATATGTATTAAATAGTTTGACTTATTCATATTGGACAAATAATACTTTATATCAATTTAATGATCCAGATCATACTGTTTTATATCACTCTTTAGTTGATCAAAGAAGTACTACCTCACTAGCTGAAGCAAGATCTAGATATAATGCATCAGTAATATCAGGAACAGTTATGTTATTGTCAGATGATTATGGGCCTAATAATACTTCTATAAGTAAAAATGCAAAAACTAGAGCACTAAAACTTGCGAATAATAAACAATTAAATGAATTAGCTAGATTAAATATTGCCTTTACACCAATTACTTTAACTAATACTTCTAATGTATTCTATACAAAGAATTATTTTGCAGTATTTAATTATGAAGATAAAGATATAGTTATTGAAATAGATCCAAAAGATATTAAATTTAAGAAACAGGGAACATTATTAAACCTAAATAACAATAAAACACTTAAATATAAAGACAAAATCAAGATCAAACTTAATAAACATGATTCATATATATTTAAGTGTCAATAAATCTTATTCTTAAAACAAGGTCTCTATTAGAGACCTTGATAATTATTATTGTTGAACAAAGGCTTTAATTTTTTCATCAGCATCATATACATTGACGCCTCTAATAGCTAAACCATCTTTAATTTCAGCACCATGCATAACTCCTTGCATTTCTAATAATGAAATACCAAATGTACCTTCATCATTAGTACAGAATGGTTTAATTACCTTGCCATTAAAATCATATGTATCGATAAATGTTGCTACAATTCTAGGATATGCACGATACCAAATTGGAAAGCCTAGATAGATTGTGTCATATTCATCCATATTTAATTTCATACCAGGTTTTAAAGCAGGATGGATATTTTCATCATCTTCTCTTCTGGCCCTATTTACACAATCCATATATTTTGCTGGATATGGATCTTCCTCTTCAATCTTGTAAAGATCTCCACCT
>CADBMV010000085.1 GCA_902795865.1 uncultured Erysipelotrichaceae bacterium
ATTAGATGATTCAATAGTTATGTTTTATCCAGATGAAGGCGCAGTAAAAAGATATGCCGATAGTTTTAATAAAGAATTTGTATATGGATGAATAAAAGATTTTTTAAAGCATTAGTATTATTAATAACTGTATTATTATTAAGTTCTTGTGCAAATCAAAAAGAAAGCGAGCTTATTGAATCAGTTGAACAACTAAATGGAAAAGATTTAGGTTGTATGTCTGGTTCTATTTTTGATCAGTTAATTAAAGAAAAATTTCCTGATTCTAATATCATTTATTTTAATTCTCGTTCAGAATTATTATTAGCTTTAACTACGGGTAAGATTGAAGGTTTTGTTTCAGATGAACCTGTAGCTATGATGATGATTTCTCAAAATGATAATGTGAATTATTTAGATGAAGCAGTTGGTAATGTAGAATATGGAATATGTTTTTCAGATGAATCTAAAGATAAATTATTACAATTTAATGAATATTTATTAAAGATTGAATTAAATGGTCATTTAAAACAATTACAAGATAAATGGATTAGCGTTGATGGTTCAAATCAAAAGAAAGAAGAATATGTGTTGAGTGGTGAAAATGGGGTTTTAAGATGTGTTACAACTCCAGATGCAGCGCCATTCTCTTTTATGTTTAATAATGAATTTCAAGGTTTTGAAGTGGAGTTATTAAATGAGTTTTGCTATGAATATGGATATGATCTTGAGATTAATACTGTAGCGTTTGATGCTTTACTTACATCTGTCGCTATGAATAAATATGATGTTGCTTTTAATGGTATATATATTACAGAAGAAAGAGCTAAGAGTGTTAATTTCTGTTCACCTACATATAAAGCTGATGATGTAGTAATGGTAAGAAATAATAATGTTAATGAAAATACAAATATTATTGATTCTATAAAGGATAGTATTTATAAAGACTTTATTGAAGAAGATAGATATAAATTATTATTAAGTGGTGCTTTTACTACACTTTTGATATCAGTGCTTTCTATTGTCTTTGGAAGTGGATATGGTTTACTAATGTATATTCTTTCTAGAATTAGTAAAGGCTTTAAAAAGTTTATGGATTATGAATCTAAAGTAGTAGCTAAATTACCTGCAATTGTTATATTGATGATTTTATTCTATGAAGTGTTTAGAACATCATCAATAAATGGTGTTACAGTTAGTATTATTGGTTTCTCATTTATATTTGGTAATACTTTTTATAACTTATTAAATACTGGTGTGGCATCTGTAGATAAAGGTCAAGATGAAGCAGCTATGGCTTTAGGATATGAGAAGTGGTTAGCATTTTTCCATATCATTCTTCCTCAAGCTTTAAAGACTATTTTAGATCCTTATATTATGGAAGTAATTGCTTTGATTAAGAATACATCTATTGTAGGTTATGTATCTGTAAATGATATTACTAGAAGTTCAGATATCATTAGGGGAAGAACCTATGATGCGATATTCCCTTTATTGATACTTGCGATTATTTATTATTTCCTTTGTAGTTTATTGGTATGGGTAATAAAAGTTCCTATAAGAGCTTACATAACTAGGAAGGTGAACTACAATGATTAGGTTTGAACATGTAAGAAAAGAATATGAAAATGCAATACCTCATAAGGATGTTAATGGGGTTGTTAATGATGGTGATGTAGTTACAATTATTGGTCCTTCTGGTACTGGTAAATCTACACTTCTTAGAATGATTAATGGTTTAGAAAAACCAACTAGTGGCAAAATCTTTTATAATGACGAAGAGATAACCGCCGCTAATTATGATTTAGTGAAATTAAGAAGAAAAGTAGGTATGATATTTCAATCATTTAATTTATTTAATAATCTATCTGTATTAGATAATTTAGTATTACCGCAATTAGATATTTTAAAGATTGATAAAGAAGCAGCTAGAAAAAAAGCAATGTCTACATTAAAAAAGATGGGTTTAGATAGACATTATCAACAGATGCCATATCAATTATCTGGTGGTCAAAAACAAAGAGTAGCAATAGCTAGAGCTTTAGTTATGGAACCTGAAGTTATTTTATTTGATGAACCTACTAGTGCTCTAGATCCAGCAATGGTTATGGAAGTTGAAAATACTATTAAATGGCTAGCAGATGGAAAAAGAACGATGCTCATTGTTACACATGATATGAATTTCGCAAGAGAAATATCTACCAAGATATTCTATATGGATGAAGGAGAAATATATGAAACAGGCACACCTGAAGAAATATTTGATCATCCAAAGCGTTCTCGAACAAAAGCCTTTGTTACTAATCAAAGATTATTAGATATATCAATTGATAAAAATAGTGATTTTAATATTATTAATAATCAACTACAAGACTATATTAAAACACAGAAAATCGATTCTAAACTTGGATATAATATTATTTCTGTATTTGAAGAATTAGTTATACAAAATATCATACCAGCAATAGGTGATAATGTTGTTTTGCTTTCACTATTTTATGATGGTAAGAATATTGATTATAAGGTTAAATATGGTGGTAATCAGTTTGATCCATTAACTCAAGATGATTCTTTATCACTAAAAATCGTTAAAAACATCATAAGTAACTATTCATATCAATACCATGATAATGCTAGTAAACCTAATTCATTGAAATTTAATAATAAATGAATTGTATAATTAAATTAAGATGAATATGTTTATTATTATTTATCTTGTTGTTCTGTTTTTTTATTTGTTCACAAGATTTAATGATAATATTAAATATCGTGCAATAAACAAATACATTTTAGCCACAATGTATCTTGTTTTTGCTTTTGTGACTTTCTTTAGGAAATATGAAATTTTTAGTTTTCATATATTAATAATTATTGCTTTATTGTTTACTTATCTAGGAGATATCTTTTTAGTATTTGATTATTTTAAGGGTGGTATTTTCTTTTCAATCGCAAATATTTTCTTTATAATTTACGAACATATAATCTTATTTAATAATGGTTATACTTTTAAAGATATCTTTTGGGTTTATATTGTAGTAGGGATAATGATAAGTAGTTTTGTATTACTTTGCAAGTATAAAGCTGATGTTTTTAAGCTAGGAAAAATGAAATGGCCTATGAGTTTATACTTGTTTTTAATATTTTTTAATGGCATTTTAGGCTTATCTTTGCTTATCTTACTTCCAAATACAAATTATGTGATTTTGGGTATAGGTGCATTATTATTTATGTTTTCAGATATGATTTTAACAGCTTATAAATACGTTTTTAACAACAATATACTGTTAATTAGAGTTAATAGTATAAGCTATTTTATAGGTTTACTATTAATTGTGTTAAGTATAGTTTGATAAAATGTGTGATAATAGTATTATGAAGATACAAATTAAAGATTCCGATAATGCAAAAGTAATCATCCCAGAAGGTAGAATTGATACTACTACATATGAGGATTTTTTATATGTAATGATGCGAGCTGTTAGTGAAGATAAAGATATTGAGGTTGATTTTAGTGATGTTGAATATATTTCATCTTCAGGTCTAAGAGTTTTACTTGATGGTAAAAAGAAATTATCTAAAGATAGATCGTTTCGCATTACTAATGTAAATGATACAGTTATGGAAGTGTTAGAATTAACTGGTTTTTCTGATATTTTTGAAATTGAAAAGATTGAAAAGAATAATGGTGATGATATCAAAGCATTGTTTTTTGATGTTGATGGAACATTATTAGATCATAGCACTGGCCAAGTACCTCAAAGTACAATTGATGCTTTAAGGCAAGCTAAAGAAAAAGGTATTAAGTTAGCTATTGCTACAGGTAGAACAATTGATGAATTAAACAAACTTCCACTTAACGATATAGCATTTGATGCATATTTAACTTTAAATGGAAATATTTGTTTAGATGAAAATAAAAAAATATTTGCAGGTTATGAAATAATACCTGAAGAAGTTGAAATATTAAGAGGTATTTTTGATGCTAAAAAGATTCCTTTTGTTTTTATAGGTGAATTAGGACGTTATATAAATTTTATTGATGATGTAGTAATAAGAACACAAAACGAAACTCTTGGAACAATTCCTGAAGTTGGTGAATTTAAAGGAGAAAAGATTTATCAATGTTTGTCTTTTGTAGATAATGGTATGCGACAAAAATTAGAGAAACTATTAGACCATTGCAGTATTACATCTTGGAATAGGACAGGCATTGATATTATTGCGAAAACTGGTGGTAAACAAGCTGGCATACAAGCTTATCTTGATTATTGTGGTTTTAAAAGATCACAATCTATGGCTTTTGGAGATGGTGAAAACGATATTGCAATGATTCGTTATGCTGGAATTGGTGTGGCTATGGCAAATGGTAAAGATGCTTTAAAACAAGCTGCAACATATGTCACTACTGCTGTAGATGATGATGGCATTATGAATGCTTTGAAACATTATAAGATAATTTAGAGTTTTAAAGAGACAATATATTAGTGAACTTAGATGCAATTGATAAAAAGTTTAGAAAAAGATACGTCATTAAAAAAGTTTTTAATGGGATTTTATGTTTATTGACTGCATTTTCTGGTATTAGTGCAGTATTGTACTCAGTATTTATTTTTAAATCTAATTTGTTTGATAGATTAAGATATATGACATTTAATGGTACTATTTTTACTAGTATTATTTCTTTAATTTTTGCTTTTGTTTCTTGTTTTGAAATTATTAAAGATACTGAACTAACATCTAGAAATGTTTATTATATGAGATTATCATCAGCTGTAACAGAATTTGTAATTTTTTTTGTAGTGATGTATGGCTTGACGCCTTTTGTACCAGATAAGCCAGATATAATTACTTATCCTGGTTTTAATATGCATATTGTTGTGCCCATATTAACTTTAATATCATTTATTTTTAATGATGCACCTATAGGAAAACTAAAACCATTAGAACCATTTAGAGGGACATACTTCATAACAATCTATGCCTTTGTAATGGTTATCTTATTTGGTTTTAAGGTATTACCTTCTAGTAAAGCACCTTATTCATTTTTAGATTTCGAGAATAATTCAATATTCTTTTCTATTGGATGTTTAAAAGGTATTTATATTGTTGGCTATTCAATATCTTTATTACTATATTTATTAAATAGAAAAATGTCTTGGATCTGGTTTAAAGATATTACTAAATAGAAGCTGTTGCTATAATTAAGGTATATGAAATATAAAACAATAATTATTGTGATATTAATTGTATTTTGCTTGATAGGAGGATTTTTTATGATTGAGCCGCTTTTAAAAAATAATAAATTAAAAGATAGCGAATTAATTGAATGTCGATATACCATAGGCGGTGGTATGCTTGGAGGTTTTTCTAGTGCAACAATAAAAAAACTTAAAGATGGTTCTATTAAATATATTAGTGAGCATGCGCAAACTCATGCAGATAGGATTGTTACTAAAACATATGATGGCACTAAACAAGATTTAGATAGAATTAAGGAATTAATTATTAAATATAATATGTATGGCGCAAGTAAAAAAGGATTAAGTCCTTTTCAAGTATTAGATGGTGATACTAGGACAATTAACTTTTATTTTGATAATGAAAGATTTAGTGTTAGTGATAATCAAAGTTTATCTACAGAAGAATCAAAACATTTTAGAGAAATCATAAATGAATTATTAGGATTAGCTAAAGGTGAAGCTGTAGTTGAAATAGAAAATCATGTATTAGTTTTGATGCTAGATGGATATCAAATTGCATATACTTTATTTGATTGTACAGCTACTGAGCAATTAATTGAGTATTTAGATGAATATGATTTTAATGATTATGAAAGTGTTTGTAGATATGCAACAATAGATCATGAATTTGATTTTACTAATTTAGAAAAAGTAAATGATATAAGTGCAGGTGATTTATGTTTTAATGATGATACAAAACAATTATTATTCTGTTATAAAGGTTTTAATACAAGTGATAATGTATATAAATTAGGTGAATTAGAAGATTATACAGATAGTGCAATTGATCTTATAAATAAGATGGAAGATAAAAAATATGTAATATTTTTAAGAAAATAGGAGAATAGATATGGATGTAAAAACAATTTCCTTAGTATTAATAATTTTTGTAGTTTTTTTGCTATTTGAATGGTATCAAAGAAGAAAAAGAAATAATGCGATTAATTCTTTAATGACTTATTTAAATAACAAAGATTATGATTCTTTTGAAAAAGCATGTGAAACTAAAGAAGTTAAAGCATATATACCTGACTATAATCTTAATTATTTAAAGTTGAGCGCTGCTTTAATACAAAATGATAATAATAAGATTGAAAGTATTATTAAAGAATTTGATAATATCAAAATGACTGATGCTCAAAAGAAGGCTTTATATGATAGATGTTTTTATTACTATGTAGGAACACAGAATAAAAATAAAGCTGAGACATATTATCAATTACTTATGAGTATGGATGGAGTTGATAAAAACTTATATTCTTGTTTTTATGATACTTATATTTTAAAGGGTAGTAAGTATTTAGATGATTTATTAAATAAGGTTGAAAATCTTCCTATAAATCAAAAATTAGGTCATTATACTTTAATAGCTGATATGTATCGTAATAAGAACGATGATACTAATGCTGCTAAATATGATGAATTAGTAAAAGAATTATTAAAGAAGAATTAATTATATAGATTAATATAATCAATAGTTAAGAATATATTGTTTTCATAATGTTTATTTGAGATTATTAATAATTATCTGTTAGAATGTTTAAGTATCTTGTTTGGAGGGAATATGGATTTATTGACTGTCTTAATTAAACAAGTATTAATAATGTATATCTTAATATTTGTAGGATACTATGCATATAAGAAAAAACTAATTAGTGATCAAGGTTCTAAGGATATAGGAAATATTTTATTAAATATAGCTATACCAGTAGTAGTTATTTCTAACTTCTGTATTGAAAGAACCGCTGAAAAAACTAATGATTTAATATATTCAATTATTGTATCTACACTATGTATGAGTATGGCTATACTTATAGCAGTATTGATTTTTCATAAAAGAAATAGAATTGATGAATTCTCTGCTGCATTTTCTAATGCAGGCTTTATTGGTATACCTTTAGTGCAGGCGACATTTGGATCAGATGCAGTATTTTATATATCAATGATGATTGTTTTAGTTAATTTACTTCAATGGACATATGGAGTATATACAATTACAGATGATAAAAAATATATAAATGCAAAAATGGTAATTAAAAACCCAATCGTTTTAGCTGTATTTATTGGTGTGATATTATTCTTTTTAAACATTAAATTACCTGAAGTAGTAAGTAATGTGTTTAGTATAATTGGTAATATTAATTCTCCTTTGGCAATGATTGTATCAGGTGTATATTTAGCACAAAGTGATCTACTAACAATAATTAAAAAGAAAGAAGTTTATTTTGTTTCTTTTGTGAGATTATTACTTATTCCTTTTGCATGTGTTCTTTTATTAAAATTTATACCACTTGGTTCTGTAGAATTAAGACTTGCGATATTACTTGCCTGTGGCGCACCAGTAGGTTCTAATGTAGCAATCTTTGCATCACAATATGATAAAGATTATAAAAAAGGCATAGAGAATGTATGCGTTTCAACACTTCTATGCATAATTACTTTACCTTTAATAATGTATCTTGCAAACTTAATAATAGGTTAAGAGATCTTTTTAAATATTTCTATAAATTCGTCATAGTTTTTAGATTTTATTAAAAAAAGCTCTTTAGAGCTTTTTGTTTAGAATGCTGTACCAAAATCAGTAATGATGTATTTTGGTTCCTCAGAATCAGTATTAGGTCTTAATACACCTACATTAAACTTTTCTTTAACCCAACCACTTTCTTCATCATATTCTCCTGTTGCAGTTAGTAGTTCATTTACATCTACACCTTCTGCAGGATGAAGTTCATATTTTACTTCAAAGAAGACTTCATCAGCTGTTAGATTATAACTCTTTAAGTTATCGTTAGCTTGTTCTTCTTCAGCAGTATAAACCTTTTCAACATAGATTCTAGCATCATTAATCTTATCACCATAAACTTCTTCTAATAAGTGTTGCATAGCAATAGTTATTTGATATTCAGCTTCTTCGGGATTATCTTTAATAGGTATATTACTTCCAGCTGTGCCTTCTTGTTGATCTTTAGGAACATTATTATCAATTGTCTCGTCTTTTTTGCTTGAACATGACACTAACATCATTACACATAAAATAGCTAATAATAGTTTTTTCATAATGTATTCCTCCAAAAAGAATTATAAACCTAAATAATAAAAATGTAATATAAGAATAATATGGTTATAATAAATATATGAAATTTATAAGATTAAAACCTGTATATGAATATCCCTTATGGGCCAAAAATGATTTAGCTCTAATAAGAAATAAAAAATGGGATGGTGAAGGTGCAACTTGGGATGTAGCTGCACACAAAGATTTAAATAATGAAGTATTAAACCCAGAATATGAAGGTCTAAGTTTAAAAGAGCTAGTTTTAAAGTATCCTGATGAACTTATGAAAGATGCAAAAATGATGCTGAAAGCAGGATATATTGATGCTAGTAAACCTTTATCTATTCAAATTCATCCAGATGATGAATATGCTTTAAAAAATGATAATGATTTAGGCAAGACTGAAAGCTGGTACATTTTAAAAGCTGATGAAGATGCAAGTATTATTGTTGGAACAAGTCTAAACACTAAGCAAGAAGTTAAAAAACATCTTGAAGATAACACGATAGAAGATTACTTATTATCTCATAAGGTTTCTGAGGGAGATTTTATAACATTGCATCCTGGCACAATTCATTCTTTAGGAAAGGGAATACTTGCTTTTGAAGTTAGTACTAATTCAAATGTTACTTATCGCTTTTATGATTTTAATAGAGTAGATGCAAATGGAAATAAACGTGAATTACATATTGATAAGAGTTTAGATGTCTTAAGATTTGATAACGAAATAAAAATAACTCATACAAAAGATATGAATGAGCAGTGTGTAGTATTAGATGATAATGATTTTTATCGAGTTGTTTTGATTAATGTTGATGGTGAATACTATTATGATTTAAATGATAGATATGTAATTATCACAAATGTAAAGGGACAACTAAATGTTAAAGCGAGTGATGAAGAAACTAGTTTATCATTAAGTGAGAATCTACTTGTACCTGCAGATAAAAAGCAAATAAGCATAGTTGGTAAGGGCAAAGTTCTACTATCAACCAGTAAAGTTTAAATAGTTCTCTACAACTAACAATTACAATTAAAATAATTTAAGGAGTATCTTAAATTATTTTTATTATTAACTATGTAATAATATATAAGTATTAAGAGGTGCAGTATGAAAACGTTATTTATTGAATGTAATATGGGGCTTGCTGGAGATATGCTTACAGCAGCTCTAATAGATTTGTTTGATAATAAAGAAGATATATTAAAAGAATTAAACTCCTTTGGTTTAAAAGATGTTGAAACAAGCATTATAAAAGATAAGAAGTGTGGTATTGAAGGGATTCATGTATCTGTGAAATATCATGGGCAAGAAGAAAGTGAAGATATGCATAACCATGATCACGAACATCATCACCATGAACACGAACATGAACACCATCATCATCATTCTAGTTTAGAAGATATTAAAGAGATAATTAATGGTTTAAATGTTTCAGATAAAGTTAAAAAAGATTCAATAAATGTTTATGAGTTGTTAGCTGAAGCTGAAGCTCATGTGCATGGTAGCACAATTAATGATATTCATTTTCATGAAGTAGGAACCATGGATGCAATTGCGGATATTGTTAATGTTTCATATTTATTAGATAAATTAAATGTTGAAAAAATTATTGTATCACCAATTCATGTAGGTAGAGGTTTTGTAAAATGTGCTCATGGTATTTTACCTGTTCCAGCTCCTGCAACAGAATATTTACTACATAATATTCCATATTATAGTAAAGATATTATTGAAGGTGAATTATGCACTCCTACTGGAGCTGCATTAGCAAAATATTATGCAGATGAATTTTCATATATGCCAACTTTAAATATTGAAAAAAGTGGTTATGGTTTAGGAACAAAAGATTTTAAAATTGCGAATGTTGTAAGAGTATTCTTAAGTAAAGATGAAAATAAGCAAGTTAAAGTTATAGAATTAGATACAAATGTTGATGATATGACTGGTGAAGAAATTGCTTTTGCAACCGAAAGATTAATGAAGGCTGGTGCTTATGAAGTTTTCACTACAAATATTAATATGAAAAAGAATCGTCCTGGAATCTTGCTTAGTGTCATCTGTTCTGAAGAAATTGAACAAGAAATTGTTAAAGAGATATTTGCTAATACATCTACTATTGGTATTCGCAAAACTGTTAAAGATAGATTTGTTTTAGATAGACAAATTGAAGAAAAAGATACTAATATGGGAAAAGTTAGAATTAAAAAATCTAGTGGATATGGTATTGAAAAAGAAAAAATAGAAAATGATGATATGGTGGAATTAGCTAATAAAAATGATAAGACATTATTAGAGATAAAAAGGAGTATTAAATTATGAGAAATAAACAAGTTCAAGCATTAACGCTTTCAGCTATGTTTTTAGCTATAGGTCAAGTATTGCCATTTATTACAGGTCAAATCCCAACCATTGGTGCAATGCTTTCGCCAATGCATTTACCAGTTCTTTTATGTGGTTTTATTGTTGGGCCAATGTATGGAGCTATTGTTGGTATTATTTGTCCATTATTAAGATCAGTTTTATTTCAAATGCCTAGAATGTATCCTACAGCTATTGCTATGGCGTTTGAACTATGTACATATGGTTTTGTATCAGGTTTTATGTTTCGTTATCTTAAACAAAAAAGTATTAAGAATATTTATATCTCATTAATAAGTGCCATGATTATTGGTAGACTTATTTGGGGTATAGCTCAATATGTTTTATTAGGCTTTTCAAATAATACATTTACTTTTAATGCCTTTATAACAGGTGCATTAATAAATGCAGTGCCTGCAATTATTATTCAATTAATATTAATACCTTTACTTGTTAAAGCATTAGACAGATATATTGTTAATCAATGATTGTCTTTTTTAATGTTGATTTAAGGGATTTAATCTACTGATTTAGCTTCAAAGCAGACTTAATAAAGTCTGTTTTTTAATATATAATAATCATGGCAGGTTTATATATGAAATCTCAAAGAAAATTAAGTAAAGCTGAAGAAAAAAGATTATCTATTTTTAATCAAATAAATACTGATTTATTATCAAAAGGATATATTAAAAAAGAATTAATAGGTGATTTATTAAAAGCAAACATAATCGGACCACTATATGGTTTAATTGTGTCCTTGCCTTTTATTGTTTTGTATTTTGTATTAAAAATTTATAGCTTTGATATAGGAGAAAACTATTTTAGTAATTATATGTTATTTATGGTATTTTTTATTGTCTTTATTGTTGCACACGAACTTATACATGGAATAACTTGAGCTAGTTTCACTAAAGATAAGTTTAAGAATATTGAATTTGGAATTATCTGGAAATCTTTAAATCCATATTGCACATGTAAAGTTCCATTAAAAGAATCAGAATATATTTTAGGTTTAATAATGCCATGTATTATTCTAGGTATTATTCCTAGTTTAATATCATTATTTAATGCAAATGCTTGGTTTTTTGCTATGGGAATAATTCAAATACTATCAGCTGGTGGTGATTTATATATTTTAAAGATGATACTAGATAATAAAAACAATAATGAGTGTTTATATTTAGATCATCCTACAGATATAGGAGTTGTTAAATTTGAGAAAGAGTGAAAATTATGAAGGAAATTATACTAGACAAATTTATTTCTAAAGGATTTAAGTTAAGCAAAGTTGATATGCATGATTTAAGTAAGTTTAAATCAGGTATGATGAAGTTTAATTGTGAAACATATAAGATAGAAGGTGTTGGTAATTTAATGTTTTTGCAGATGAATTCTATATTAAATTTAATGAAGATGCAAACTACGGTAATATGTCCCCAATATAAAGATTTATCTTTTATGAATGCTGATACATTTGATGTCTTAAGTAGACATACAGGTTTAGTAGAATTATATGAATCCAGTATTGAAGATAGTGATTTAAGCAGCTTAGATAATATCAAAGAAGAATACAAAGACTTAAAAGATTATGTGAGTAAGCCAAGATGGTATGACAGTATGCGTTTAAGTTGTAGTATTGGCAAGCTTGGAAATAAAAAGATAATAGAAGAAATGTGTTTAAGATATATTGATGAATATTTAGATTTATTAAGTATGGCTAAAGATTGTGACTATAACCTTAAACAACAAGCTAATAGCATCTATGTTGATCAATTAATTGAAAAAGGTGGAGTTGCTGTAGATAGTTTAAATAAAATGATTGGTAAAGATAAGTGTGAAACACTTGTTAAGAAGTATATGTTTAATACCATTTAAAAGTAAATTAAGATAAGTTTTAATATAAAAGTCAATAGGCAAAATGCCTATTTTTTATGAAATTTTTTGCAGTTTATTTCCGGGAAATGATAAAAGTTGAAATTTCAATTAAATTTTGGTTATTTTAGTTGAAAGTTCAACTATTTGGTTTATAATAGGTTTTACCAGGTAGGATATGAGCGAGAAAAATTATTTAAGTTTAGACTCCTCAATTCTATATCGTTGCAATCAAAAACACTATGATAAATTGCTAAGCAAATACGAAATTGGATATACGCAATTAATTTTATTGACACAAATTTATGAGAATGAAGGAGTATCAATGAATGAACTTGCAAGCAGAGGTGTTTATGATAAGGGAACTATTACTAAGTCCATTCAAAGACTTGAACAATTATCCTATGTACGTATAGAAAACTCTGAGGTAGATAAACGATCTAAATTGTTATATACAACTGAAAAGACACAGGATATTATGCCTAAGCTCTATCAGATGAGATCAGAATGGAGTTCGCACTTATCTGGTGACATTAGTAGTGAAGAACTTGATATCTACAATAAAGTTCAAGCTAAGCTTATTGAAAAAGCTAGAGAATATACAACAGAACTTGATAGTGAAGATGTACGTTTCTATGGCTTACAAAAATTGACGTTATTAGATTTTCCAGGAAGAATGGCTTGCACAGTATTTACCGGTGGCTGTAATATGCGTTGTCCATTCTGTCATAATCGTTCATTAGTCTTCTTGAATGAAAATGATTCGGAAATTTCTGTAAACGATATTGTTGATTATTTAGAAAATAGAAGTAAAGTTCTTGATGGTGTGTGTATTACTGGTGGTGAACCATTATTACATAAAGGATTGAAAGACTTTATAAAAAAAGCTAAGAGTCTTGGTTTACAAGTAAAACTTGATACCAATGGTTCTAACTTTGAAAAATTAAAAGAGTTAGTTGAAGAAGGATTATTGGATTATGTGGCAGTTGATATTAAAAATTGTCCAAAGAAATATCCTGAAACAATTGGCTTACAAAATTACGATTTAAGTGAAATTGAAAAAGTTATTAGTTACTTGCTTGAAGATCATGTTGATTATGAATTCAGGACTACAATAGTTAAGCAGTTTCACGAGGTAAGTGATATTGAAGAAATAGGAAAGTGGATTAAGGGAGCTAAACGCTACTACCTACAAAACTTCGAAGATCATGGTACCTGCATCCAGAGTGGACTTAGTGAGGTTGGCATTGAAACTCTGGAGAAGATGAAAGAAGTTGCAAAACCTTACGTAAAAGAAATTGAATTAAGAGGGGTAAAGGAGTAAAAATTATGTACCGAGTAGTAAAAAGAGATGGAAAAGTTGTTGATTTTGATTTAAGTAAGATTTCTGATGCGATTACTAAAGCGTTTGATGCTTGTAAGAAAGAGTATCATCCAGATGTAATTAACTTACTATCACTTAGAGTTACATCTGATTTTTCATCAAAAGTTAAGGATGAAAAAGTTAATGTTGAAGATATTCAAGACTCAGTAGAAAAAGTTCTATCTGAAGCTGGCTATCCAGATGTATCAAAAGCATATATCTTATATAGAAAGCAAAGAGAAAAAGCTAGAAACATTTCTACTACAATGCTTGACTATAAGAAGTTAGTAGATTCTTATGTTAATGCTATTGACTGGAGAGTAAAAGAGAATTCAACTGTAACTTATTCAGTTGGTGGTTTAATTCTTTCTAACTCTGGTGCTGTTACTGCTAACTATTGGTTATCAGAAGTTTATGATGATGAAATAGGTGCAGCTCATAAAGATGGTGATATGCATATCCATGATTTATCTATGCTTACTGGATATTGTGCAGGTTGGTCATTAAAACAATTAATTGAAGAAGGTTTAGGTGGAGTTAATGGCAAGATTACTTCTACTCCTGCAAATCACTTAAGTACGTTATGTAATCAAATGGTTAACTTCTTAGGCATCATGCAAAATGAATGGGCTGGTGCACAAGCATTCTCTTCATTTGATACTTATCTAGCTCCATTTGTAAAGGTTGATAATTTAACTTATAAAGAAGTTAAACAAAATATTCAATCATTCATATATGGTGTTAATACTCCTTCTAGATGGGGTACACAAGCTCCATTTACTAACGTTACTTTAGACTGGACAGTTCCTGAAGATTTAGCTGATCAATACTGTATCGTTGGTGGAAGAACTCTTGATTTCAAATATAAAGATTGTAAGAAAGAAATGGATATGATCAACAAAGCATTCATCGAAGTTATGATTGAAGGTGATGCAAATGGTAGAGGTTTCCAATATCCAATTCCTACTTATTCAATTACTAAAGAATTTGACTGGTCAGAAACAGAAAATAATAAACTATTATTTGAAATGACTGCAAAATATGGAACTCCATATTTCTCAAATTATGTCAATTCAGATATGAAGCCATCTGATATTAGATCAATGTGCTGTCGTTTAAGACTTGACTTAAGAGAATTAAGAAAGAAATCAGGTGGATTCTTTGGTTCTGGTGAATCAACTGGTTCAGTTGGTGTTGTTACATTAAACTTACCAAGACTTGCTTATCTTGCAAAAGATAAAGAAGATTTCTATAAGAGACTTGATAATTTAATGGATATTGCAGCTAGATCTTTACATGTAAAAAGAGAAGTTATTACTAAATTATTAGATAATGGTCTATATCCATATACTAAGAGATATTTAGGTACATTCAATAACCACTTCTCAACAATCGGTTTAGTTGGTATGAATGAAGCTTGTTTAAATGCTAATTGGATTAGAAAAGATTTAACTGATGAGCTTGCTCAAGAATTCTCAATTGAAGTATTAAACTACATGAGAAACAGATTAATCAAGTACCAAGAAATGTACCATGATCTATATAACTTAGAAGCTACTCCTGCAGAATCAACTGCATATAGATTAGCTAAACATGATAAGGAAAAATATCCTG
>CADBMV010000086.1 GCA_902795865.1 uncultured Erysipelotrichaceae bacterium
AATATGGAAAACTATTTGGTGATGATTATAGATACTCTGACTGGGTATTAAGACAAGATGGATTAATAGGTATATCTAAAGCTATTAGAGTAAATGAAAAAGTTAAAATTGTTGATGGTCCTTTAGCACAATTGGAAGGATATATAATTGAATATTCTAAAAGAAATAGAAACTGTTGTGTTGAATTAACGTTCATGAATCAAACTATTCGTACATGGCTTCCTTTTGAATGGACTGATCAAAATTATGTTATGGAGTAGATTAATTTAATAGACAATATATATTTAAGTGGATTTATCCATTCGAGATTAATAACTGTATGGAGTTTTTATATATAAATGATAAAAAATAAACTTAGATGTAATCGATAATTTTTATTAAGGTGCTCATTTCTATATAATCGCATCTGGATATAAGTTTTGTATTTTATAATCACCCTATATGTTTCACTACAAAATAATATGTGATATTGTTCTTGTCTCGTGTTTGCTGTTTGGCCAGTAATTAATGTGTTTGTACATGTAAAAACATCTTAGGAATAAGACGATATAAAACCTATTTTTATCACTCTAAGCCCACCTTTTAGACAAATATTTAATCATAATTCATACTAAGATGTTTCATATATTATAGTGGCACTTTCTATAAATTAAACTATCTTCTGTTTAATAATTATTTTCATTATATTTAATACAACCTACTTTTTTTCCATTTTGAAACAGCTCTAACTCTAAATCTTTTATGTCTTTTGTAAGTTTAATAAATAAACCAACTCTATATTTATATTCACTTTCAGAAGAAGTAAAGTATTCTAGTTTTGAGTAGTCGTTTTCAACTTTTTTGTTCCAGTGTCCTTTAAACTCAATTATTAGAAAATTATTCTCATTATTTCCTCTTTTATGTAATATCATGTCTGGAATGATAGCGTGACCCATCATTATTTTTTTATAGTTTTCGTTTCTGTTGTATTCGCTATCTAAATGATATTCTTTAAAATCTATGTCTTTTCTAATCAAATTTTCAAAATAACAACCAAACCTAAAAACTAATGACCTTTCTGCAACATAATTATATTCGTTGGCTGTTTCTTTGATGTGCTCTAGTAAATATCTGTCGTTTTTATAAACTTTTTTAAGTGATTTTTTTATTAAATGAATTAGTTTTCTTTCAATTGCACTTAATTCAATTATTTCATTATTATCCCTAATCATTTAATATATCCTTTCTAATTAAAATAGTTCTGGTTTTAATTTAATATTCATTCGTACTAATATAACTATAGCTTCTGATTCCTCTTGATAGATATATGTTATTGTCATCGATTTAGTACTAAAACAAACTTTTATTCAGTTATTATACTATCTTACATTTAATATTAACTCTTTTGTTTCGTTCTTTTAAACATTAAGAATAAAAGCGTTTGTTTTTTCGTATCTATCAAATGTATTCTACTTTGAATTTTTGATTTTATTATTAATTAAAATATACTTGACACATAACAACAATGTATTTGATTACAAAAGTAGATTCAGTTATCCATTTATTCCTGAAGTTCATCATAGTCAATATTTAAGTACTACTGATGAAAGAAGAAATTTATATAATACATTTGTTATAATGTGTTTATTTCTTAACGTAGAACAATTCACAAATATGAATAACGCAATATTTAAAAGAATTAAAAATTTAGGCAAAAAATTATTATCTGTTAACTCTAATGTAATACTTAGATCCATAGGCTTTCCTGAAAACCATAAACATAAAAATGCTGAAAAGCAACAATTAAGATAATCATTTTTAGTCAATAGTTTTGATTTCTTTGTATTTTTTCATTATCTGGTAAAGAAGAAAACTATACAGAAGGATTAAATGATAAGTATCGTGTCTTATATTTCCTATTTAACAAACTATTTTCTGATCAAATATTTTTAATTACGAATTTGTATATCAACATCACAATCAAAAATAATAATATTATTAAAAATCTTTTTATCTTTTTCATAAACATTTTCTCCTTTGCGTAGTAAATACTACGAAAGATGATGTTTTAAAAAATATTATACTGTTCCAAAAGCGTTCCAAATGAAAAGATATACAGAAACGGGGTTGGCATGGTTTGTTTGAGAATGTTTGAATTTTTTTATTTAATTACGGATTGTTCTGTTTTTTTCCAACCCCGCGTCTGTATACCCCTATAGAAAGAAAGCTATATTGAGAGATGAAGTAGTTTAGGTATGCTGTTAAATATGTATATATAACGAGACAAAGCATTTATAAGTAACACTATTTTCTTTTTATTCTGAAGAGCAACTACTTCATCATCTGCATTATAAAAATAAGGGTGTTCCATTATGTATATTGATTGTTCGAGTTTGTTCTTGTTATTGATTATGCAAATTTAATAAGTAAGATGCAGTAGATTCTGCCCAACTGTAATTAGCCATATACGTACCATCAAATTGTTTTTTAGTTTTTTCATCATTTGCAAGATACTTATATAAATCGCATTCAACTACATCAGTTATTATTCTTCTTTGTCTATTAGTAGTTTCTACAATATAATCTATTCCATATTCTTTTAATGTGTGATTTAGATACATTGCAGCCTTTCTATATCTACCATTAGTAGAAGTATTAATAGGCTCATCTTCCCATAAATAACTTATTACATCTCCCGATGTAACAAAACCACCTTTTCTATCAATTAATACTGCTAATAACTCTTTAGCTTTATGATGTTTAAATAATACAGGGACTCCATCCACAAATATTTCAAAATAACCAAATGTTTGAATTCTAATAGTAGGTCTTTTAACTTTAAAACTATCTGCAGGCATACTAGTAAACGATTTAGCCTCATTCCCACCGTTATTAAAGACATACTTTAAAGCTTCTCTAGCATCTTCAAAAGTCTTTCTAAAACCTTTATCTTTTCCATATTTATGTGGTGCATAGCCTATAGAAAAAACTACATCTATATTATCTACACAAATCTTGTTTAATTGTTTTAGTAGATCTTTCATTCTATTATCTATTCCTTTACTATCTTTTAGATAAAGAATAAAGATCTTCTCACTAAAACGTGCTAATAAGTCGTGTTCATTAATATTGTTTTTAATTATTTCACCTGCATCAATTAGTATTTTCTCTTGTTGCTCTAAGGTATAATTCATAAATTCATATATTTCAATTAAAGCTAAATAAGAAAAATGTTTCTTTAAATCTTTTTCATCTATACTGTCACATTTCTTTATAAACGCATCTCTATTCATTAAACCAGTAGTATAATCTGTGTCTATTTGTTCTTGTAGCTTTAAAACTCTTTGAGTTTCAGTTATATTAGAAAAACAAAATGCATAATTATAATCACCAGTTTTAATAATACAAAATTGAAACCATTGAGTTACATTATCTTTATCAATGATTCTAAATTGTATCCAATTCTTTTTTTTATTTACTTTGTTTGAAGTTAAATCTGTAATATACTTTAGCACTGCTTTTCTATCTGATTTATAAACTACTTCATCTATGAAATAATTCTTAAACTCACGATAACTATAAATACCATAATTATCATATATATGTTCAGCTTTTATGTAATCTACATGATCGAATTGAGTATCAACAACAAGTACATCATCATATGTCTTTGATAAAGAATTAATAAACTTGTCTGTTCTTTCTTTATCTAAATCGGCTCCTAACATATCTAACAAAACAAATTCATCAGGGTTTTCTTTTTTATAAATCAATCCATGAACTTTTAATTTCTGATACTTATAATCAAAAATAGTATGTTCAATGTAAACTGGAATATTCTCGTTTTGAGCTCTTAAACATGATGCTTCAAAATTAGCAATTTGATCTGTAGGCATAAATAAAAATATTTCATTTTTTAAAGCATCAATCCACTTAGTATCCTCAATATCAGCATTCATAATTCTAAGCATTGATTCACTTACAAAAGTAGCCTTTATTTTAGGTTTTAAAACAAATCTGATTTCACCACAGATCATTGTTTCTTTAAAGCTATTATTAATATTTTTCATACAATAACTCCTTTCTTTATTGATCCGTGTTGTCCTTAATATAAATTAAGCGTGTTCATTATAATGTAGGAAATGTTCTTAATTATTTAAAATTGTTCCTTATTTGTTCCTTCATAACAAATAAAAACTAGATTGTATAAATTAATTACATAATAGTTTTATATTGTGAATAATTATATTTTTAATATACCTATGACGATTAATTATCTACATAATTATCATAGCATCTTTTTCGTTGCTTCATGTGATTTATCATCTTACTCTATACAAGTAATAAATCTCATTCCACATTCTGTTATTATTATTATTTTCATTAGTATAAACTAATTCATGATTATCTATATCTATCTTGCTATTGACTAATATATAAATATCTTTATTACTATTACTATATATATTTAAACCATTATTAATATCATCTATTGTAGCTGATACATAATTAGTTCCCCATCTGTGGAATTTATATAATTCTTTATTTTGTAGATCATATATATCAACGTCTTTTCTAGATGCTTGTATATATGAATATACAGAAGAATTATAGACACTATTTTCCATTAATAATACGCCATCATATTTAATATCATTAATAACTAAATTAGCTACATCTTTACTTTCAGAATACTTAGCTCTAATATCTAATCTTAAACTAGATTGAGAAGGAATAAATGTTAATAGTGATGTTAATAATATAAAAGATAAACTTACTAATTTTATATTTAGTTCTTTATTAGAATCATATATTTGCCACATCACAAATACTATTATTCCCACTAATATAGAAGACATTTGTGCATGTGGAACATATACTAGTATTACTACTCCAAAAAATACTCCAAATCCACATATTGCAGTAATAATGATGTTTAAATTATTTTTAATTGTTTTGTTTCTAAATACAAACACAAACAATAAAACAATTAAACAAATAAATATAACATACAAAACTAATACAATGCTCTTATTAGCTAAACCCCATGAAGTCAAACTAAAATAAGATAATCCCTTAATAATATTATCTATATTCAATTTAGATAATATTCCTGATACAGATTGATCAACACCAGATGCATGACCTTCTCTAGGATATAGTTCTAAAATAGCTAATATAAAACTAGTGATTGATAATAATAAAGGTGTTAATAGTTTTTTGTTTTTACTATTTAAATAATCTAATAATAAGCCTATAGTTAAACCAATAGCTAAACCAAAACTTAACACATGTGTTTGAAATAATAAAAATAGTAATACTCCATATACTACAGGTTTATTAAATCTATGTTTGTAGAACACACTAATAAGTATTATCAATAATGCTATTAAACAATAAGATCTAAATACTACAGGATTATAAAACAAAAATAATGAACTAAACAAAATAGCAATATTTACCAATAACGAGAAAGGACTATAGCTTAATAACAAATAGACTGCTATAGTCATAGTTATTAAACTTATTAAACTAAAGTAATTATAATTAAAACCTAATTTCGCAAAAGGCATTATATATAAAAACCATAAACATGGATGACCTTCAGTACATAATATATTAAACAATTCAAATATATTTAAATTCTTGGCCAATACATAAGCTTGTGCTTCATCAGCCCAATGCTCATGATTTAAAACTACATATAAATGTATTAAAAAATAAACGATGGTAATTATTATATTTATCTTTTTATTGCTTTTCTTTTCTAATAAAATATTATTTAACACAAATTAATTATAACAAACATATAAATATTTAGAATTTTAATCAATATATAATGTGATAATATTATTGTGGTAGGTAAACATTTATGAAAAAAACAAGAGTTTTGGTTACGGGTGGAGCTGGTTTTATTGGTTCTCATCTATGTGAGAGATTGTTAAAGGAAGGATATGAAGTAATATGCCTAGATAATCTTTTTACTGGACAAAAAGATAATATTAGACATTTAATGGATAATCCATATTTTGAATTTATTAGAAAAGATATAGTTGAAGACATATATGTTGAGTGTGATCAAATATATAATTTAGCTTGTCCTGCTTCTCCAGTTCATTATCAATATGATCCAATTAAGACAATTAAGACATCATTTATTGGTGCTTTACATGCTTTAGGTTTAGCTAAAAGATGTAATGCCAGAATACTACAAGCTTCAACTTCTGAAGTATATGGTGATCCTGAGGTACATCCTCAACCTGAAACATATTGGGGACATGTTAATCCTAATGGTGTTAGATCTTGTTATGACGAAGGAAAAAGAGCTGCAGAAACTTTATTCTTCGATTACCATAGGCAACATGGTGTAGATATTAAAGTAGTTAGAATCTTTAATACATACGGTCCTAATATGAGAGGCGATGATGGTAGAGTTGTTTCTAACTTTATAGTTCAAGCTTTAAAAGGCGAAGATATAACTATTTATGGCGATGGTTCACAAACTAGATCTTTCTGTTATGTAGATGATCTAGTAGATGCTTTAATAAAGATGATGAATTCTGAGCAAGGTTTTACTGGACCAGTTAACCTAGGTAATCCTGGAGAATTCACAATGTTAGAACTAGCTGAAAAAGTTATTAAACTTACAGGCTCAAAATCTAAAATTGTATATTTACCTTTACCACAAGACGATCCAACACAAAGAAAACCAGTTATTGATTTAGCTAAGGAAAAATTAAATTGGGAACCTAAGGTACATCTTGAAGAAGGTTTAATTAAAACTATTGAATATTTTAAGAAAGTAATTAATTAATTATATGGCATATTTAAAAAAGATTAATTCGTTATTAAATAAATACAATTTTATTCCTTATATAATTCTTGTTTTAATAATTATAAGCGGCATCTCAACTGTTTTTTCTTATTCAATAGGACACAACTTTTATGATGGTTTTGATTATTTAGAAGATATATATTGGGCTAAAGCAACACTATTGTCAGGTAAATTAGTAAACCCTGACTATAATTATGTTTATATTGTTCCTTTTGGACCAAACTTATTGATGGCTCCATTTGTTTCATTGTTTGGCATATCATTAATATCTAATCAATTAGGTATGTTTGTATATTTTTTATTGTATTTGCTTACTGCTTATTATTTTGTTTCATCATTCTTAACTAAAACAAATGAAAAACTAATACTACTATCTATAATGTCTTTCTTTATCTTCACACTAATTGGAGATAGTTTATTACATCATATATTAGCTTATGGTATTGCACTACTATCTTTCTTAGGTCAATTAGGTGCAATGTTCAACATTTTTAAAAACAATAATAAAATTCATTACATTTTACTTGGTATATATACATTCTTTTCAGCAATGAATGGTTTAGCTACCACGGTAATGTCTAGTGTTGTAGTTTTATTAGCTTTATATATTTATGCTTATACAAATAAAGAAGAGATCAATAATCAGTATAAAACTATCTTTGGCTTAGTCTTATTAGTTAGTGTTGTTGGATATGCTATTTATAGTATTGTTAATCAAGGAAGAAATATAGATGCTTTTACATTTTGTTCTAGTAGTGAAATGATTTCTAAGATCTTCAATAATTTTTGGAATGAATTGTTAAAGATTTTCTATTTCAATCCAGTTGGTGATGCTTTCTTTAGTGCAAGAGGTATTTTTGCCTTTGCAAAATTATTTGTTCTTATTAGTGTAATTTCTTTATCTGTTTGGTTTATTAAAAATAAGAAATACGAAAGTAGAGAAGAAACAATTATTGTAATTAGCTGTGTATTTATTATCGCAATCTGTATAGTTCAATATATCTTTGGTACTTGGGCTAGTGAAAGAACTTTATATAATGGATTAATATGTTGTTTTATATTGTCAGGACTTTCTTTGGTAAAATTTACTAAATACAATAATAGTCCTATTTTGTTGTTAATGATTATGTGTCTTGTCTTAATGTTTTCTTTAAAACAAGTTACTAGTTATAGAAATTATGGTAATAATATTATCAATCAAAGAAATTCAGTTATTGAAAAATTAAAAGAAAATGATTTAACTTTTGGTTATTCAGTTTCTTTTGATTATGCAAGACAACTATCAGTTCTATCTAACGAAGAAGTTGAAACAAATTATGCATTATATGATTCTAAAGAAGGTTTATTTATGATTGAAGTTAATCATACTTTCCCATATGAAAGAGAAAAACCAAAAGGAATAAGCAAAACATATGTTATTGTTCCTAGCAATTTAGAAGTATATGACGATAGATATGATTATCTAATTTCATTAAGTAAAGATATAATTGAAATGGATAATTGTAATATATATGTATATGATATGAACGATTTTAATAAAGTGTTTGACTTTGACAATTAAGAAAGGATTGGATTTATGGAAAACAAAGTATTAAGTATAGTTATACCTTGCTATAACGAAGAAAACTCTATATTAGATTTAGTTAAAAAAGTTAATGAATCACCTATTAAAAACAAAGAAATAATTGTTGTAGATGATTGTTCTAAAGATAATACTAGAGCTATATTAGAAAAAGATGTTAAACCATTAGTATCACAGATAATCTACCATGAAGTTAATCAAGGAAAAGGTGCAGCTTTAAGAACTGGCTTTAAACACGCAACTGGTGATGCTGTTATTATTCAAGATGCTGATTTAGAATATGATCCTAATGAATATCCTTTAGTAGTTGAACCTATATTTAATAATGAAGCTGATGTTGTATATGGTTCTAGATATTTAAATCAGAAAAGAAAAGGATATCTTGCTAATAGAGTAGCTAACTGGTTTTTAACTAAACTATCTAATGTCTTTACTGGTCTAAAACTTACAGACATGGAAACATGCTACAAATGCTTTAAAAGAGAAGTAATTCAATCAATAGACCTAGTAGAAAACAGATTTGGATTTGAGCCAGAAGTAACTTCAAAATTAGCTAGAAAAGGAATTAAAGTTAAAGAAGTTCCAATATCTTATTATCCTAGAACTAATGAAGAAGGTAAAAAAATAGGATTTAAAGATGGACTTAGAGCTATATATTGTATATGGAAGTATAGATAATCAGTGTTAAAACACTGATTATTTTTTGTAATCAAATAATTCTTTTAAAACTAAATATAAATTACTTTTCCCTGAAACGTTTTGTCAAGAACTTTTTAGTAATTCATCGATTATAAACGTTCTAACAACCAGTCTGGTATATATTTTATTGCTTCTTGTTCAATGTACGCTTTTACCGAATCCTGTAGTTTCGTATCCTCTCGCTTTTCCTCTGTCAGATGGTCTATTATTATTCTTAGAATGTCGCACATACCACCAACAACAGCACCGTCTTCACTATCCATTAAATCGTCAATTGATTTGCCGTTTACTTTCAAGAGATTCCAATCTTGTTCCCATTCGAATTTAAACATATTACCTCCGCAAATAGTGGCAGACTATTCATTTGCATTTGACAAGCACTGGTACGAAACCATCTCGCCAATTTCCTCAGATATAATCCTCTTCTCTCCTGCGATATTCACCTGTCCGTTGAACTCATTAAACATTCTTGATTTTGTCCCAGTCTCTCCATCCTATATAATCAATCCCATTCGAATTCATGGTTAGATTACCGAGATAAAAGACTGCACCTCTGGTATCATTGTCGCCTTTAAGTTCCAGATATTTCTTGAGATTTCTTGAGGCCTTTGCTTCGCTTTCTGCTGTGCTTTTTATTTCAATGGCAAAAGAATGC
>CADBMV010000087.1 GCA_902795865.1 uncultured Erysipelotrichaceae bacterium
AATATGAATTATGGCATGGATTATCTTTAGGTGGTGGAACTATAAGAATTAAAGAATATGATACTGGTGATGAAAAAGAAATATATTCTGAAACTAAATTTGAAGAAATAAAAAAATATATCAAAGATAATAATATCTCTATTACTGAATATGTTTATGAAAAAGAACCTGATTTAAAAGATTATTTAAAAACTTGTTTACAAACTATGTTTGATTCTGTGAATAGAGGATTAAATACAGAAGGTTTATTAAATGAAGATTTAAAATATTATAGAGTTGCAAAAAAACTATATGAGAAAGCAAAACAAGACAATGATTATTTAGTTGCATATTCATATGCAGCATGCGAAGAAAATGCCGCAGGTGGTTTAATGTGCACAGTTCCTACACTAGGTGCAGCTGGGATTCTTACATCATTAATGTATTTTTATCACTTTAATAAAAATGTTGATTTAGATAGACTTTGTGATTTATTAACAGTTGCAGGAGTATTTGGAAACTGTGTTAAAGAAAATGCCTCGATTGCTGGATCAACTGGTGGATGTCAGGCTGAGGTAGGTACAGCTTGTTCTATGGCTGCAGCAGCAATTGCCTATCACAATAATTGTGATTTAGGCACTATTGAATATGCTGCTGAAATGGGAATTGAACATTTTCTTGGTTTAACATGTGATCCAGTGCTAGGTTATGTAATAATTCCTTGTATAGAAAGAAATGCAATAAGTATTCTAAAAGCATTTGAATGTGCTTATTTAGCTAATCAGCTACATGAAATAAAGACCAATTTAATAAGTTTTGATTCAGTAGTACATGCGATGAATTATACAGGTAACAAATTAGCAATTGAGTTAAAAGAAACTTCTTTAGGTGGTTTATCTTTAGAGTATAAAAAATGAAAAAAGTTGAACTATTAGCTCCTGCAGGAAACTTTGATTGTCTAAAAGCCGCAATTAATAATGGTGCAAATGCTGTATATTTAGGAGGCAAAAACTTTTCTGCTAGAGCATATGCTAATAATTTTGATAAAGATGAATTAATTAGTGCAATTGAATATGCACATCTTAATGATGTCAAAATATATGTAACATTAAATACATTATTAAATGAATATGAATTTGAAAATGCTATTAAAATGGCTGACTTTTATTATGAAAATAATGTTGATGGATTATTAATTCAAGATTTAGGCTTATATTATGTATTGAAGAATAAATATCCTGATTTTGATTTACATTGTTCAACACAAATGCATATTCATAACATTGAAGGAGTAAAAAACGCTAAAAAGTTTGGTTTTAAAAGAGTAGTTATTGCTAGAGAATCTAATTTAGATTTAATTAGACAAGCATGTAAAGAAAATATTGAAATAGAAACTTTTGTTCATGGCGCATTATGTGTATCTTATTCAGGTCAATGTTTAATGTCATCTGAAACAAAATCCAGATCTGCAAACAAAGGAATGTGTGCTCAATGTTGTAGACTAAAATATCAATTACTAGATAACAATGGAAACAAGATAAAAACTGACACTGATTATTTATTGTCTCCAAAAGATATGTTTTTAATAAATGATATTCCTCAATTAATTGAAGCAGGAGTATCTTGTTTTAAGATTGAAGGCAGAATGAAATCTAGTGCATATGTAGGTTATGTTACTAAAATTTATAGAGAAGCTATTGATGCATATTATGATAATCGTAATTTTAAATTATCAGATGATCAATTAAACAACTTAAAAGTTTTATTCAATAGAGATTTTTCTAATGATTTATTATTTAATAAAAATAATTTGTTCAATCAAAAAACACCTAATCATTTAGGTATTGAAATCGGTGAAGTTGTTAATAATATTAATGGATTTACTTATATTAAATTGAATAAACAATTAAACCAATTTGATGGTATCAGAATAAATGATTATGGCTGCATAGTAAATATGATGTATAAAGATGATTTATTAATTAACAGCGCAAATATTAATGATATTGTTTATATAAAAACTGATTCAATTTTAAAAGGTAAAGTATATAAAACATTAGATTATAAATTAGAAGAAGAAATTAATAATACTGTTGATAAAAAGAATAGTTTAGATTTAAAAGTTTTACTACACAAAAATGAAAATGTAAAAGTTATTCTAAAACATAATGATCAAGAATATGAATATATTTCAGATATTTTTCCACTACAAGCAATTAATGCACCACTTAGTAAAGATAATGTAATAAAACAATTCTCAAAATTAAATAATACAATCTATTATTTAAATAATATTGAAGTTGATTTAGATGATTGCTTCTTAAGTGTTAAACAATTAAATGAAATAAGAAGAAATGCAATAGAATCATTTAATATATTTAGATTAAATTCTTTTAATAGAGAAGCAATAATACCTGAAATCAACCATCTAGATCTAACTGATGAAGATAATGAGTTAAATATGATTCAAGATAATGATTACATAAGTGTAGATGAAAGATATTTCTTTAATTATGTAATTAATGAAGAATCAAATTACTCTGATGAAGATAATGTAGTTATTTCAGAATTTGGTGGTATATTGGCAAAAAATAAGAATAAAATTGCTTATTATACTCGGAATTGTTCAAATTCATACGCTTATGAATTCTTAAAAAGATTAGGATTTAAATATATAATTCTATCTAGCGAATTAAATCCTGAACAAATAGATAAATTAATAGATTCCTATTCAAGTAGGACAAATAAAAGAATTAATCCTTATGTATTTATGAAAGGTAATAAAGTATTAATGTATATTAAAACTAATCCATTTGATAAGTATATAAATGATCTAAATTCTTATTATTTAAGTGATGGTATTAATAAATATATAATCAATAAAAAGCATGGAATTACTGAATTAATTACGAAAAAAACAAGCGAATTTAAGCTAGATAATCAAATGGTGAGATATTTTATTATAAATAGCTAAAAATAGGCTAAAATACCTTTAAAATAAGCTTAAATTTGTTATAATATAAGGGTTGAAAAGGGAGAAAAGATGTTTTTAAAACGTATTGAAATGCGTGGGTTTAAATCCTTCGCTGATGATATAAGTATTGAGTTTGACAAGCCAGTAACAGGTATTGTAGGTCCTAATGGATGTGGTAAGTCAAATATATCTGATGCTATCAGATGGGTTTTAGGTGAACAATCAGTTAAATCATTACGTGGTGAAAAGATGACTGATATTATTTTTGCTGGTAGTGAAGATCGTAAAGCTCAAAATATGGCTGAAGTTAGTTTAATATTTGATAATACTAGTCGTATGCTTAATTCTGATCTAGATGAAATTGAAGTTACTAGAAGAATATACAATACTGATCAAGATGCTGAATATTTAATAAATAAGAAAAATGTTAGATATAAAGATATCTTAGATTTAGTTATGGATACTGGTTTAGGAAAGAATTCTCTATCAATGATATCTCAAGGTAATGTCATGACTTTTGCTGAGGCAAAACCATATGATAGAAGAGAAATCTTTGAGGATGCTGCTGGAGTATCTAAGTATAAAAAAAGAAAAATTGAATCATTAAATAAACTTGAAAGAACAAAAGAAAACTTAGATAGAACTTTTGATATTTTGAGTGAACTTGAAAGACAAGTAAATCCATTAAAAAGACAGGCTAGAAAAGCTGAATTATATAGAGAAAAGAAGGCAAGACTTGAACAGATAGAGGTAGCTGTTTTAGTTAATGATATTCAAAATATTAATGTTCAAAAAACAGAATTAGAAAAATCATTATTTGATTTAGAAACTAATCAAGCAATGCATGAAACAACTATTCAAGTTCATGAAAACTCTAATTTTGAAAATAAGAACAAATTAAAAGATTATGATAAACAAATCAATAGTATTCAAGAGGAATTAATGCTTGTTATGAATGAAATTCAAACATTAGAAGCAAGAAAAATTGAAATTGATGAAAAACGTAAATATGCTATTGAAATGGGTTCATCTGAAGAAAAAATTAAAGAAATTGAAAATTCAATTAATGAAGCTAAATTTGAATATGAAGATAGATTAGCTAGATTGAATAAAATTAAATCTGAAATTGATTTATTAAATACTAATTTAGAAAATACTGCATCTGATTTAGCTGATGCATCTTTAAAGAAAGATGAAACAACAAACGTATTAAACAGAATTAATAACCGAATAGAAGTATTAAAAAATGTTTTAGCTGATCCATTTTCATCAACTAATCAAGCTGGTGTACAAGCTATAATGTCTAATAAGAATTCTTTTTATGGCATTATGGGTGTTGTTGGTCAAGAAATAAAACCACTTCAATCTTATGAACAAGCAATCGCTACTGCACTTGCAGGAAGTGTATATCATATTGTTACAAAGGATGAAGAAGCTGCAAGAAAAGCTATTGATTTCTTAAAGAAGAATAAAACTGGTAGAGCTACTTTTTTACCTTTAACTGTATGTAAAGCACACAATGTTAAATATGAAGATGAAATAGTATGTAAGAATACTAAAGGTTATTTAGGTACTGCATATGATTTTTGTGAATGTGAAGCTGAATATGAACCAGTAAAAGAAAGCTTATTAGGAAATATAATTGTTACTGATACATTAGAAAATGCTAATAATCTTGCTTATTTATTAAAGTATGGATATAAAATTGTCACTTTAGATGGAGATGTAGTTCATAAAGGTGGTTCAATGACTGGTGGTAAGATTAAAAATGAAGTTTCTTTAATTACTGCTCAGTCTGAATTAGATAGAATTGAAGCTGATTTATTATCTTATAAAGCTGAAAATGAATTAGCTATTAAGAACTATAATTCTTTAATTCATCAAAAAGAAGCTTATGATTCACAAATTACAGAAAAAAGAATTGCAATGGCACAATTAGAGCCTATTGTTGATACAAAACGCGCAAAATACGAAAAGTTACAAGCTGATTATGAAATGTTGCTTCCTGGTTCACAAGAAGAGACAATCACTGATGCAGTTATTGCACAATTATCTAGTAACTACGCTAAAAAGGATGAATTATCTACTTCTTTAAAATTAAGAAGGGAAGATAGAATGAAATTATCTGCTGATATTGATAGAAAAGATCAACAAATTCGTCAAATCAGAAGACAACTAGATGAAGCTAAAAATGGTATTTCACAAATTAATACTAATAAAGCTGTATTAGAAACTAGATTAGAAAATAATTTAGCTAGACTTGCTAGTGAATATGAAATGACTTATGAATATGCACTAGCTAATAATGATATTAGTGTTGATGAAAATGCTAAAGAAGAAGTTATGAATTTAAGAAGAGAAATTCAAAACTTAGGTAATGTTAATATGTCTGCACCTGAGGAATTCTCTGAAGTAAATGAAAGATATGAATTCTTAAAGAAGAATTATGATGATTTAATTGCTTCTAGAGATAAGATACTAGCTGCAATAGATGAGATGGATGAAATTATGAAAGTTCAATTTGAAGCTACATTTAATGCTATTAATGAACAACTTCCATCTGTATTTGCTAAATTATTTGGTGGTGGCAAGGCTAGACTTGTTTTAGAAGATTCTAATGATATTTTAAATACAGGTATTGATATTGATGTTCAACCTCCAGGAAAATCTGTTAAGTCAATTAGATTATTCTCTGGTGGTGAAAAAGCATTAATCGCTATATGTGTATTGTTTACAATTTTAAAGGTTAGACCTCAACCATTAATTGTCTTTGATGAGATTGAGTCATCTTTGGATGTTGCCAATGTTGAAAGATTTGCAAATTATGTACACGACTTTACTGATAAATCGCAATTCTTAATTATCACTCATAGACCTGGAACTATGGAAAGATGTGATGTCTTATATGGTGTAACAATGCAAAGACGTGGTATTTCACAAATGTTAAAAGTTCAATTAATAGATGCTATTGAAATGGCAGAACCAGAAGAAGAAATAGGAGGACAAGCTTAATGGGCTTGTTTTCTAATAAAAAAGCCGATAAAGATAAATATCTTCATGGTTTTGCTAAAACTAATAATTCATTAGGTAAAAAGCTTAAGTTTGTTACTGAAAATAAAAAGCAAAATAAAGAAGACTTTATGGAACAATTAATGGTCACATTAATTGAAGCTGATATTGGTTATCAAACATCAGAAATGATATGTGATCGTTTTTTTGAAATATGTCAGAATTATTATTATTTGTTTGCTAAAGACATAATGAATTTTTTAGGACAAACATTTAAAGAAATCTATTATAAAAAAGAAGATACTCCAATAATTGAAAACGAAAATGGTCCAACAGTTATTTTGATGGTTGGAGTTAATGGATCAGGAAAGACTTCAACATGTGCAAAATTAGCAAACAGATATCTTAACGATGGCAAAAAAGTAGCATTAGTTGCAGCAGATACTTTTAGAGCTGGAGCTACTCAACAACTTCAAAAATGGGCTGATTCATTAAATATAGATTGCATTACTGGTAAAGAAAATGAAGATCCTAGTTCCGTTTTAGTAAAAGGATGCAGATTCGCTAAAGAGAATAATATTGATATTCTATTATGTGATACTGCAGGTCGATTACAAAACAAAGTCAATTTAATGGCCGAACTAGAAAAGATGAATAAAGTTTTAGGAAAAGAAATACAAGGTGCACCACACAATACATGGTTAGTATTGGATGCAAATACTGGACAAAATGGTTTATCACAAGCTGAATTGTTTAATGAAATAACAGATTTAAATGGAATAATTCTTACTAAAATGGATGGAACATCTAAAGGAGGAATTATTATTGCGATAAAAAATATTACTGGACTACCTGTAAGATATATTACAGTTGGAGAAACAGTAGATGATATCCAAGATTTTGATTTTGATTTATATCTTGATTCAATTATAGGAGAATTAAGACATGCCTCGTAATCGAAAAGAAGAAATATTATTGTTTGATTATTATGGAGATCTACTTACAGATCATCAAAAAAACGTATTAGATGAGTATTTTAATGAAGATTTATCCATGAATGAAATAGCTGATAATTTAAATATATCTAAAAGTGCAGTACAAGATTTAATTAAAAGAGCTATTAAGCAAATGCAAGAATATGAAGATAAATTATCTTTAATTAAAAAAGGTAAACAAATTAAATCAATTTTAGATAAAATTAAAGATGATAATATTGATAAATATATTAAAGAAATAGAAAGTTTAATTTAAAAGGGGAGAATCTTATGACAAAAGTAATGGCTGTAAACTCAGGTAGCTCATCATTAAAATTCCAATTATTTGATATGCCTGAAGGAAATGTATTAACAAGTGGTAATATTGAAAGAATTGGTTTACCTTTAGGTATATTTGGAATGAATGTGAATGGTGAAAGAATTAAAAAAGAAGTTCCAGTACCTGATCATCAAGTTGCAGTTGATTTATTATTAGATGCATTAATTGAATATAAAATAGTTGATTCATTAGATGAA
>CADBMV010000088.1 GCA_902795865.1 uncultured Erysipelotrichaceae bacterium
ATACCATCCATTCTTTCACTAATTTCTTCAGCTGTAGGATCTCTACCTAATTCTTGAACTAATTGTCTTTGAATTCTTGTCATCTTATTGATTGTTTCTACCATATGGACAGGAATTCTAATAGTTCTAGCTTGGTCAGCTATTGCTCTTGTGATAGCTTGTCTAATCCACCATGTAGCATATGTAGAGAATTTGAAACCCTTAGTATAATCAAATTTATCTACAGCTTTTATTAAGCCCATATTACCTTCTTGAATTAAATCAAGGAATAACATACCTCTACCAGTATATTTTTTAGCAATAGCAACAACTAATCTTAAGTTAGCACTAATTAATTCATTTTTAGCTTCAATACCATCTTGAACATATTTAGAGTTCTTAGGATTCTTTAATCCTTTTTCAATTCTTTTAGCTATTACAACTTCTTCTTCAGCTTTCAACAAAGGAACTCTACCAATTTCTTTAAGATACATCTTAACTGGATCATTTACCTTTGTATAAGTAGAAGCTTGTTCGTAATTGATGACAATATTCTTCTCAGAATCACTATCTTCTTCATCATCATCTTCACTCGCTAAATAATCATCATCATCTAAATTATCATCATCTTCAGCTTCATCAATCAAATCGATATTAACACTATTTAACCAATCATAGAATTGATCAATCTCATCATCAGACATTTCAAAACGATCCAAAGCATTCACTACATCAGCTTGAACAATATCAACACCTTGTTTATTGAGTTCTTCTAAATCAGCTTTTAAATCTTCAATATCGTTATATTTTTTCTTTAAACCTAAACTAGATTTCTTAGAATGTTTTACAGCCTTAATAGCTTTACCATTAGATGTAATAACTTCTTTAACATTTTCTGCTTTTAAAGATTTCTTTTCTTTTTCAAGTACTTTCTTAGTATCTTTCTTTGATACTTTCTCTAATTTCTTATCTTTATTCTTTAATTCTTTTACTTGCTTTTTAGTATCTTTTTTAATCTTCTTTTCAACAGTTTTTTCAGTTTTCTTTACAGGCTTGATTTGCTTTTTTACTGTTTTTTTAGAAACTGGTTTTTTAGCTATAGGTTTTTTACTTGCAACCTTTTTAGTACTTGTTTTCTTTATAGGTGCTTTTTTGGCAGCAACTTTTTTAACTACTACTTTCTTAGTAGCTTTTTTAGTAGCTGTTTTCTTAACTACTGGCTTTTTAGCAGCGACCTTTTTAGTAACAGCTTTTTTTGTATTTGTTTTTTTAGGACTAGCTTTTTTAACTACTTTCTTAGTAACCTTTTTAGTTACTGGTTTTTTTGAACTAGTTTTTTTAGCATTTACTTTTTTTGAAGGAGCATTCTTTGTAGCTTTTTTTGTATTATTCTTTACAGTTTTTTTACTGTTTTTACTTGCAGCAGGTTTTTTAGTTGTTTTTTTAACTTGTTTAGCCATTTTTACCTCCTAATTCTTTGATTAGTTTTTCGTATTCCCTTAAATACTCTTCAGCTTTTTCAGGCTGTAAAGTAGAAATACTTCCAATCTTTTCTTTCAAATCTTCCATCTTCTTGCGTTTAATTTCTAATTTAACTTTGTCAATTGCACCAATTAAGCTTTCTTCATCATATTCACTAGGTAGCGATTCCACTAAGGCCAGATTAGTAATCAGATTTTGGATAGCTACATCGTCACTTTCATCATAAATTCTTGATAATGAACATTTTTCATTTTTTCGATAGTCATCCACAATTAACATCGCTAATTTCTGGTTATTATCATCCAGAAGACAACCTAATTGTCTTTGATAAGTGTCTAGAGCTTTTCTAGACATGGCAATTTGCACAAGAATTGTATACTCAGCTTTAGTCAAACCATCAATAGAATAGCTGACATCTGCCACTTTACTATTATACTCTACTTTACTATTATCGCGATAGACTCTTTTTCTTATTTTTGTTAGTTCATATAGTTCATTTGTATAATTATCTCTATCATATTCATCCTTTATTTTTTCGATTAATCTAGATACTTGAATTGTCATATTCTTACGATCTTCATAATTATCGAGATTATAACGTTTCTTATAATACTTAATAGCAAAATCAATATAAGATATTTGCTTACCAGAAAGATCTTTTAATGCTTTTTCACCATATTGTTTAATAATTTCATCAGGATCTAATAGAGTGTTATTATCAACAACATGCACATCAAAACCATTTTCTAATAATGTTTCTCCTAATTTTAAATTTGCGTTTTGTCCTGCGTTATCACCATCATATGCAAGTACTACTTTATTGCTTAAGGATTTTAAAAGTTCTATTTGATTTTTAGTACAAGCAGTACCCAGTGTAGCAACCACATTTTCTTTTTCAGCTCTATAAAATGCAATAACATCCATTACGCCTTCACATACAAATACAAAACCTGATTTTTTTATAGCCTGTTTAGCGCGATGATAGTTATATAAATTATCACCTTTGGTATAAATGATATTATCATTTGAATTTATATATTTTGAATCAGAATTGCCTTTATAATCTCTTGCAGTGAAAGCTATGGGATTACCATCTTTATCATGTATTGGAAAAATAATACGATTATAAAAAACATCAGCCATTCCACTATCTAGCATTCTACATACACCAGCTTTAATCATATCTTCATCCTTGAAATTATGATTTTTTAAATAATCATAAATTTTATTGTTTTCAGGATTTAAACCAATATTGAAATATTCAATAATATCATTATTTAAACCTCTATTTTCTAAATAGTTCATCGCATCTTGACCTAACTTTGATGCACTAAGTAGATAAGTACAATAAGATATCATTGTATTTAATAAATCATAATAGTGTTGATATTTAGAAACTTTTTTAGGAGCTAAATCAATAGTGATAGGCTTTCCAATAATAGAAGCTACTTCACTTACTGCTTCAGGAAAACTAATTTTTTTAAAATTTGATACAAAAGTAAAGACATTTCCGCCATTATTACATACAAAACATTTATAGATTTGTTTATCTTCACTAATTGATAAAGAAGGATCATGATCATCATGAAAAGGACAAACAGCACGATAGCTTTTGCCTTTCTTTTCTAAAGGAATATAGTGACCAATAACTTCAACAATATTGGCACTATTTCGTATATCATTAATTACTTCATCAGTAAGTCTCATTAAAATATTAATCTAGCTTTAATATAGTCTTTTAGTTCGCTAATTGGAATACGAGATTGTTCCATAGAATCTCTATCTCTAACAGTAACGCAATTGTCATTTTCGCTATCAAAATCATAAGTAATACAAAATGGTGTTCCAATGGCATCGTTTCTTCTATAACGTTTTCCAATTGAACCTGATTCATCATACTCACAATAGAATTCTTTTGATAATTCATTGAATAATTCTGTTGCAGGTTCAGATAATTTTTTAGATAATGGACAAACACAAGCTTTAATAGGTGCTAGTGCTGGATGCAAGTGCATAACGATTCTTTCATCATTTTCATCTAATTGTTGTCTTTCATATGCATCACAACATATCATTAAAAATAATCTTTCAACACCAACTGATGGTTCTACACAATATGGAATATATCTTTCATTAGTTTCTGGATCCAAATAATTCAAATCCTTACCAGAATACTCTGAGTGTTGTTTTAAATCATAATCAGTTCTATCAGCTATACCCCATACTTCTCCCCAATCAGTAAATGGGAAAGCATATTCTATATCTGAAGTTCCTTTTGAATAAAAAGCTAATTCTTTTTTATCATGTTCTCTAACTCTAAGGTTTTCTTCATTTATTTCAAGTTTTTTAACAAAGTTAAAACAATAATCAACCCAGTATTTATACCAATCTAAATCAGTTCCTGGTTTACAAAAGAATTCAAGTTCCATTTGTTCAAATTCTCCTGTTCTGAAGATAAAATTACCAGGTGTAATTTCATTTCTAAATGATTTACCAATTTGTCCTATACCGAAAGGTACTTTCTTTCTAGATGTTCTTAAAACATTATTGAAATTAATAAAAATACCTTGGCATGTCTCTGGTCTTAAATATACAGTTGACTTAGAATCTTCTAAAGTTCCAATAAAAGTCTTAAACATCAAATTAAATGGTCTAGCTTTTGTAAAATTATGTTTTCCGCACACTGGACATTTAATATTGTTTTCTTCAATCATTTGATCCATTTCTTCAGGAGTTTTTCCTTCTGCAGAAAGACCTGTTGCATCTTGAATCATATTGTCAGCTCTAAATCTGCCCTTGCACTCCTTACAATCAACCATTGCATCAGAAAAGCCTGCTAAATGTCCTGAAGCTTCCCAAGCTTTAGGATTAATGATGATTGCAGAATCAATCCCTACATTATATGGAGATTTTTCAATAAATTCTTTCCACCATAAATCTTTAATATTCTTCTTTAGCCATGATCCTAACACACCAAAATCCCAAGAATTTGAAAGTCCACCATATATTTCTGAACCTTGATATACAAAACCTGAACTTTTTAGATGTGTCACTATTTCATCAAATGTATATTTCTCTTTCATAAAAATCTCCTAACTTTAAATAATTATATTATATTCTCATTTATATATCTGGCTACATATACTCCACTTGCTGAAGCATGAGATAAAGAATGTGTAACTCCAGAACAATCACCAATCACAAATAAATTTTTATGATTTGTTTGTAGATTTTCATCAACTTTTAATTCCATATTATAGAATTTAACTTCAACACCATATAATAATGTTTCATCATTTGCAGTACCTGGTGCAATCTTATCTAGAGCATATATCATTTCAATAATGTCATCTAATATTCTCTTAGGAATAACAAGTGATAAATCACCAGGAGTAGCTTTTAATGTAGGGTTGATAAATGAATTCTCTATCTTGTCGACAGTTGATCTTTTACCTCTTAATAGATCACCAAATCTTTGAACAATAACTCCTCCACCCAACATATTAGATAATTTCGCAATTGATTCACCATAACCATTAGAATCTTTAAATGGCTCAGTGAAATGTTTAGAAACTAATAACGCAAAATTAGTATTTTCAGTTTGTTTTTCAGGATCCTCATAACTATGACCATTTACAGTAATGATGCCATTAGTGTTTTCATTAACTACTAATCCTTTAGGATTCATACAGAAGGTACGAACTTTATCTTGGTATTTTGCAGTTCGATAAACAATTTTCCCTTCATATAATTCATCAGTGATATGAGAAAATATTTCACTTGGAAGTTCAACTCTAACACCAATATCAACTCTATTAGAACTAGTAGGAATATTTAAATCATTAGATACTTTCTCCATCCATTTAGATCCTGATCTTCCTGCAGAAATAATACAATACTTACTATGGAAACTTTCGTTTTCACATACAAGTTCATATTCATCATTATCTTTTATAACTTCCTTAACCTCATGGTTAAAATAAATATCAACTTTTTCAGATAAATAATTGTATAGATTTGTTAAAACTTGGAAATTTATATCAGTTCCCAAATGTCTAACTTTCGCATCTAATAAATGCAAACCATGTCTAATACATTCAGTTTTTAAATGTGAATTCGCAGTAGAATATAGTTTAGTATAATTGCCACCAAAGCTCATATTAATAGAATCTACATAATTCATTAAATCTAGAGCTTTTTGTTTACCAATGTGTTCATACAAAGTTCCACCAAAATCATTTGTAATGTTATATTTACCATCAGAAAAAGCCCCTGCACCACCAAAACCACTCATAATAGAGCATGTCTTACAGTTTATGCATCTTGTGATTTTTTCCCCATCAATTGGACATTTTCTTTTTTCTAGAGGATTTCCTGATTCAATAATTGCGATTTTAAGATGTGGAGCAAGTTTATTTAGTTCATAAGCACTAAATATTCCTCCTGGACCAGCTCCGACAATAGTTACATCATAGTATTTCATAATTCCTACCTTTTACAAACATTATTATACTATTGCAGACTAAAAATGTTTTATAATATTTACGTTAAGAGGTAAAGTTTTATGTCAAGATTTACAGGAACAGTTTCTAGGGGTATAAGACTCCCCATCATTAAACAAGGAGATAATCTAGTTAGTATAGTTACAGATACTATTATTGAGGCTAGTAAACAAGAGAATTTCGCATTAAATGATAAGGATGTGGTTGCGATAACTGAATCAATTGTCGCAAGAGCACAAGGCAATTATTGTAGTGTAGATGATATTGCTTTAGATGTAAAAAACAAATTAGGTGGAAACGATACTGGTGTCATTTTCCCTATTACTTCAAGAAATAGATTCTCAGTATTACTTACAGGTATTGCAAGAGGATCAAAAAAGATTTATTTAATGCTTTCTTATCCTTCTGATGAAGTTGGTAATGCTTTGCTATCTTATGAAAAATTAGATGAAAAAGGCGTTAATCCGTTCTCCGATGTTTTAAGTGAAGAAAAGTATTTACAATTATTTGGTGAACCAATACATGAGTTTACTGGAGTTAATTATCTAAAGTATTATCGTGAACTAATTGAAAAAGAAAACTGTGAATGTGAAATTATCTTTGCCAACCAAGCAAAAACAATACTTAACTACACTAATAATGTGTTGTGTTGTGATATTCATACTAGAAACAGAACTAAAAAGATATTAAAAGATTTAAACGCAGATGTATATGGTTTAGATGAGATCATGAATAAATCTATAAATTGTTCTGGATATAACGAAAAATATGGATTATTAGGTTCTAATAAATCCACAGAAGAAATCGTTAAA
>CADBMV010000089.1 GCA_902795865.1 uncultured Erysipelotrichaceae bacterium
GCATTAAACATCTTAAAGAAAAGTAACGTTGTGAGCTTAACAGCTCTATACGCTAGAGGGCAGGTGGACAGCCCGTTAAGAATAAGGATAGCCTGATCATAGTACACTAACTATTGTCAGGTGAACAAAGCTTTAATATCAAACTTCTTAAGAAGCCCATAAGTCTTTAGCTTATGGGAGGTTCACAGATCTTTATGATAATCTGTAAATATTCTAATTAGACTTAAACCATTTCTTTCATAATATCTTTTGCCAGGCTCATCGGTAGTCATAAAAAACATTCTATTGATTCCCTTTTTATGCATATCATTAAAACTAAAATTTAATAGTACTGAACCAATTCCTTCATTTCTTTTTTCTTCAGCAACTCCAATAGGACCAAATCTTTCAAGATTACCATCTATAGCCCTCATAGAAAAACCACATACCTTATCATCTTTATCTAAAACTAGAATTATTAAATCTTCAGCTGTTTTATTACTCATCGAAAGAAGAGCTCTTTTTTTCCATCCTCCTGGAAATTCTTTGGTGAGAAAATCTATTAATTCCAAAGCATAAGAATAATTAAAATTAATTAGTTTATAACCTTTATCCATTAATGCTTTATATTTCTCATTAATTTCATCACTCATTTTAAAATCAGATAGATCTTTTCCCATTGAGTAATGATTTTCACCTTTTACATATCCCATTTTAGTAAAGAAGTCTTTTGCTTCTGGATAATTAGTTTCATCAATACCCGCAAAGAAATAATTAGGAGAATATGATGCAAGAATTATTTTTTTAGCTCCTAATTCTTTTAGTCTTGTTTCAATTAATAGATATAGTTTTTCACCAATACCTTTATTTTGATATTCTTTATCCACAAACATCACACTGATCCATCCAAGATCTTCTTGTAGACCTTTTTCTAGATAAGGAAACTTTCTTTTCATGCCAAGGATGTATCCGACAACTTTGTCATTATCTAAGGCAAGATAACACAAGCTAGAATCATAGTTTTCATCTAGTATCGTTTTATTCCTAAAAGAATCAACATCAATTTGATCAAGAAATAAAGTTTTGTTCCATAAAGCAACAACATCTTTTTCGTATTTTTGATTATATATAATGTATTCCATAGTAATTCCCTCTAAGTAAATAGTAAATGGAAAAAATAAGTAAAATCAATATTATTATGTTTTTGGTAAAAATTGGATTGAAAATGTATTGATTATGTTAAAAAGAATTATTTTTTTGTAATTTACAATGCCTTAAATAGTAGGTTAATATTTAAATAGAGGTATCGATTTTGATAAATATGGGGTATAAAAAATGAAAAAAGGCATAGAATATTTGTTACAAAACAATAAAAAGTATAAAGAAATGATTGATTATGACTATAAGTATTTATGTGCATTTAAGAATAAAAAACAAATGCCTAAAGAATATTTAAATGGTTATGAATGGAAAGCAACTAAGATTTATAGAAAGCTTCAGGCTAATCAAGATACTATTTGGAAAAAGTATTATGAACATAGATTACATAGATGGGAATTAAAAACAGGAATTAGTTTTGAAAATAATATGACTATAGGAAAAGGTTTTATTATTGGTCACTGGGGCAAGATTGTGATTAATGGTAAAGCTATATTTGGAAATCAATTCTTTGTAACACATAATGTAACTATTGGCAGAGACATCAGAGGCAAAAGAAAGGGTACCCCTACTTTTGGAGATCGAGTAGTTATTCGTACAAATTCAACTGTTGTAGGTAAGGTTAATATTGGAAATGATGTATTAATTGCACCTAATACGTTTGTGAATTTTGATGTACCAGATCACAGTGTTGTGATTGGCAATCCTGCAACTATACACCATAGAGAAAACGCAACTGAAGGGCACTTACCAGAAATGGAGATATAAATGAAAAGAATGTTAATCACAGGTGGTGCAAAAGGTATTGGTCTTGCTTGCGCAAAAAAATTTGTGAAGCAAGGATATAAAACCATCATTGTAGATATTGATGAAAAACTATTGTCAGAAGCAAAATCATTAATTAATTCTGATTTATTGGATACATATGTATGTGATGTATCAAACATGGATCAAGTTAATAGTGTGTGTGAAGATGTGTTAAAAAAATATGAAGTAATAGATGTATTAGTTAATAATGCAGGTATCTTTAGAGATAATAGAGGACCTTTTAATGAGTCTGAATATGAAGCTTGGAAAAAGAAGATTGATTGTAATATTTATGGAACATTATTTTTTACTAGAGCACTAATTAACCCAATGATTAAAAATAAAGATGGCAGAATTATTAATTTAGCTTCTGTTGCAGCAAAATATGGAATTAAGAACATGGCTGATTATTCATTAACTAAAGGAGCTATTTTATCATTCAGTAAAGCTTTAGCAAAAGAAGTTGGTCAATATAATGTAAGAGTTAATACTGTTTCTCCTGGTAATATTGAACCAGATAATAGATATCCTGAAATGTCTTATCTAGATAGATCGGGTACTTATGATGAATGTGCTAACTTAATTTATTTTTTAGCAAGCGATGAAGCAAGCTTTATAACTGGCGAAGATTATGTTGTTGATGGAGGAAGAAGAAAGATTTAGACATGGAAGTATTAGAAAATCTTAGGTTTAACAAAGTTGCACGACTATTAACAAAAACATATAAAAAGGGAGATGTCAGACATATTAGAAATCGTCTACATACGGGTTTTGTTTTTACTTTGTATGGAAAGACAGAATTTGTTAATGACGGTAAAGTTTTTATAGGAGATGAAAAACATGTAATGTTGGCACCACAAGGTTTTGATTATGATGTTGTCACTAAAGAAGATTCAATGAATCTGATAATTGATTTTGAATTAGCATCAGGGTTTTTTAATGAAATGTACAATTTTAATATTGATGAAAGTAAATCGTTTTATAAAACATATCTCAATATGGAGAAACAATACTATTTTCCTACACCAAATTCAGAATTAATTGGTTTAAGAAACTTATATGACATTACTGTAAGAATAATTGGTTTTGGTAAAAAAGATGATAGATTTAAACCTATTGAATTATCTGAAAGATATCTAGAAACAAATGTCTATGATCAGAAATTATCTATTAGCGAAATTGCTAAAGCATCAAATATATCTGAAGTATATTTTAGAAGATTGTTTAAAGATAAGTATAATATATCTCCATATGAATATATAAATGAAAAAAGAATAAAAAAGGCAAAAGATGCTTTAATATATGATGATGACAATATTTCAGAGATTGCTTTAAGTTGTGGTTTTTCTAATATTTATTCTTTCTCTAGAGCATTTAAGAAAAGCGTTGGTATATCACCAAGTGATTATAAGAAGAAATATATTGTTTCGAAATAGTTAAATATTCTATCATTTAGAACATTTATAAGATTATCATTACAAAATATAATGTAAGCAGTTACAGTAAATTTTATAGAACAATGTTTTATTATGTTTTAGTTAAAATCACTTAACAAGAAAGGGGTAGAAATAACATAGGTTATTTCAATTTAAGGAGGAAATTATGAGTAATAAGTCCCTAGCCACTTTAGTTATTGAAGCTCTTGGTGGTCAAGACAATGTAGTTTCTGTTGAAAACTGTATGACTCGTCTTAGAACTGTTGTTAAAGATGGATCAAAAGTTAATGCAGAAGCACTAAAAGCTATTAAAGGTGTTATGAGAGTTGCCGGAAGTGACAATGAACCTCAAATAGTTGTTGGTCCTGGTGTTGCAGACACTGTTTGCGAAGAAATTAAGAACATGCCTGGAATTAAGCTAAGCGTTAACACAGAAGCTGTTATGAGTAAGAAATCAGCAACTGGTGTTTTCTCTATTTTCGCAAAAGTATTTACACCTTTGATTCCTGTATTCGCAGGTGCTGGTTTACTATTTGGTATCATGAACATTTTCAAGGCTTTATGGAACGTTAATCCAGGTCTTACAATGTTTAATCCAAATGAATCAACATTCATGTTTGCTTTAAATGTTTTAGCTAGTACATTCTTTACTTACTTAAACATTGCCGTTGCTGCTAGTGCTGCAAAAGTTATGGGTGGTAATCCATATCTTGGTTTAGTAGCAGGTGGAATCATCATTAACTTAGGTGCTTTAGCGGGTACTAAAGGTTTATTTGGTGTTACTATGACTAATGGTCGTGGTGGTACTTTAGCTGCTCTAGCTGCTGGTATACTTATCGCTACTGTTGAAAAAGCTGTAAGAAAATCATGTCCTGATGCTTTAAAGATTCATATTCCACCACTTATTTCAATTGCTGTGGTTGGTTTATTAACAATCTATGTAATTCAACCAATTGCTGGAGTAATTGCTGATGCTGTAACTAATCTATTCTTATGGTTATTAGACACAATTGGTCCATTTGCATATGGTGTAATTGCTGCATTGTTCTTACCACTTGTTATGACTGGTATGCACCATGGTCTATCACCAGTTCATACAACATTCATTGAACAATTAGGATATACTCCATTATATTCTTGCTGTTCTTTAGCAGGTGGTGGTCAAGTAGGCGCTGCTTTAGCATTACTATTAAAATACAAGAAAGAACAAGGCGTAAGAGAAGCTGCATTAGGTGGACTTCCTGCAGGTATCTTAGGTATTGGTGAACCATTAATCTTCGGTGTATCTTTACCACTTGGTCGTCCATTCATCACTGCATGTTTAGGTGCGTTTGTGGGTGGTTGTGTTCTAGGCTTATTCCCAGGACAAGGTGCTATCACAATGAACGTTTCTGGTATCTTAGGTGGTCTAGTTAATACTAAGCCTCTTGCATACTATCTTGCTTATGCTGTATCAGTTGCAGCTGCATTTGTAATTACTTACTTTGTAGGAGTTAAAGATAGTGCACTAGATGCATTCAGAGATTAATTAAAGATTTAAATGAAACAAGGTCCATAACTTGGACCTTGTTTTTTCTAAAGTATTATGGAATTTAAAGATAAAGTAATAATCATATCTGGATCAAGTTCAGGTATAGGAAAAAAATTATATGATGATTTTAAAGTTGAAGGTGCAAGATCAATAGGTTTTGATATTAATGAAGATGCAGATTATCTTGTGGATGTAAGAGACTACAAGATGATTAAAGATGCTATAGAGGATGTGATTAAAAAATATCAACGTATTGATGTTGTAATAAATTGTGCTGGTGGTAATTCATCAAGAGTACTAAATGAAAATAAACCCTTCAATGAATTATCAATTGAAGCTATAAATTGGGGTGTAGATGTTAATCTAAGAGGTCCCATATATATGGCACGAGCAACAATAAATCAAATGATCAAACAAGAATCAGGAGTCATAGTAAATATAGGTTCTGTTTCTGGTGTAACAGGCAGTTCAACTGCGGTAGATTATAGCGCAAGCAAATCAGGTCTAGAAGGTCTAACAAAATCCCTAGCACTATTAGGTGCTCCACACAAAGTAAGATGCGTGATGATTTCCCCCGGTCCGGTACTGACTAGACCTGATATGGCTAATATGCCTACAGCATTAAACAGAGCTGCAGATACTAGTGAAATCTGTGACTTAATTAAATATTTATGCTCTGATAAAGCTTCTTTCATAACTGGAAGTAACTATATTATTGATGGCGGTAGAAGTCTTGGAGGTAGAAAACATGAACAGAAATGATTTTCTATTAACTTGCTCAATTAGAGAAACAAATGTTGAAGAAAATATCAACACTATAAGAAATGCAATCTATGATGGTGCTGAGGCTTTCATGGTTCATTTAGAAAAATTAGATGAAGTTTATCAAAATGAACAAGATTTAAAAAAGATGTTTAATTACTGCAGCAATCTTCCAATTTTTACTGTTAATTATCGTAGTAATAGAAGACCTGATAAAACAGATGAACAATTAATTGAATCACAATTGCTTGCTTTAAAAACAGGTGCAAATATCTTAGATATTGTTGCAGATATATATGATCCTTCAAAAGATGAAATTACATATAATCAAGATGCAATAAATAAACAAAAAGAATTAATTCAAAAAGTTCATGATTTAAATGGTAAAGTTATGCTTTCAAGTCATACTTTTAGATTTTTAAATTGTGAAGAAACTCTAAATCATTTAAAACACTTAGAACAAAGAGGTGCAGATATGGTAAAGATTGCTGTAACTGCATATAACCAAGAAGAATTAAATGAAGTTATTAGAACAACAACAATCTTAAAAGAAAAAATGAATATTCCGTTTTTTCATTGTTGCATGGGTCAATATGGAAAATTACATCGTGTATATTCAGGTTTATTAGGATCAAGTATTGTTTTATGTGTTCAAAATTATAACAGTAATTCTAATCCAAAAGAGCAACCACTCTTAAGAGCAACTAAAGAAGTATTTAATAATTTAGATTTTACAATCGCTAAAGATGATAAGACAGGTACTATAAGGAATATTTAGAAAGGAACTATTATGAACAACACATTTTTATCGCCATGCACAGGAAAATTATATTCAATTGATCATTTCCCTGATGAAATAATTGCGGATAGAGTAATGGGAGATGGTTTTATGATTGAGCTAACAGATAATGAGATTGTTAGTCCTTTTGATGGAATAGTTAAAGTTGTCTATCCTACAGGACATGCACTATGTATAGAATCTAATGATGGCATAAGTATGATGATTCATATTGGTGTTGATACATTTAATATTCAAGGATTAAATACTACTTATGTAGAAGTTAATGATCGAGTAAATACAGGCGATTTATTAGTTAAAACAGATGTAAAGGAAATGATTAAAAAAACAGGAAATAGCGCTTGTGCAATTGTTTTCCTTAACAATGAAAAAGTAAAAGATTTAAAACAAGATGAAGTTTCTTGTTTAGATGAAATTGCTAAAATAGAGGTAGGTAATGATTAAGTGTGTTGCTTTATATCCTCATGAAATAAATGAGGAATATAAGAAAAAAGTTAGTGAGACAATTGCATTAGCTTTTAAGTATGGCTTTAATGAAATATTCACAACTTTACATCTACCAGAATATTCTTTTATTCAACAATTAAATTGTTTTGAAATTATAGCTAGTGAAGCTAAGAAATACAATTTAGAATTAACAGTTGATTTAGGTGGAAGTTTTATTAATGATGTTTTAAATGATGAAGAGATTATTAATAAAATAAAGAAATATAATTTAGATTTCATAAGACTTGATTATGGTTATGATATGAAACAGGTTAAAGAATTATATGAAGCTTTAAATATCCAAGGTTTTGTGATTAATGCATCAACATATAGTAAACAAGAAGTAAA
>CADBMV010000090.1 GCA_902795865.1 uncultured Erysipelotrichaceae bacterium
GGCTGTGGTAAAATGGGCAAATATCTAATGCGCTATGGCATTGAAAAAGGTGCAGAATTAGTTGGAGCATTTGATGTTAATCCAGAAATAATTGGAAAAGATGTTTCTGTTGTGATTGGTGATGGATACCCTGAAGTAGGAATAAAGATTGACGATGCAAAAGATGCTGAAAATTTATTAGCACAAATGAAACCAGATGTATGTATCGTAGCAACTAGAAGTACTGTTGCAGAGATTGCAGACATTTATAGAATCTGTGCAAAACTAGGAATAAATGCAATTTCAACATGTGAAGAAGCATTATATCCTTGGAACTCATCTCCTGCTTTAACTGCAGAATTAGATGAGCTTGCAAAAGCTGGAAACTGTACGCTAACAGGTGTTGGTTATTGTGATTTATATTGGGGCACAATGGTTACTAACTTCATGGGTGCTCAAGCTAATGTTACAAAGATCGTTGGATCATCATGGTATAACGTTGAAGATTATGGTATTGCTTTAGCAGAAGGACATGGAGCTGGTTTAACTATTGAAGAATTCAATAAAACTATTGGTGCTTATAATGATTATTCTTCACAAGATTTAAAGAAAGCAGTTGAATCTGGTGAATATGTACCATCATATATGTGGAATCAAAATGGTTGGTTATGTTCAAAACTAGGTTTACATGTTAAATCACAAGTTCAAAAATGTGTTCCTACAACATGGCCAACAGACTTAGAAAGTTCAACATTAGGATTTACTGTTAAAGCTGGTAATGCTACAGGAATGAGAGCTATCGTTACTACTGAAACTCAAGAAGGTATAACACTTGAAACAGAATGTGTTGGTAAAGTTTATGCACCAGAAGAATTTGATAAAAATGAATGGACACTATATGGTGAACCAGAGTCATCTCTAGTATGTAACAAGCCAGCAACTGTAGAATTAACATGTGCAAACATCATTAATAGAATTCCTCAATTAATTGATGCACCTAGTGGTTATGTAACAACTGATAAATTCCCTTACAATATATATTGCATTAAACCACTAAATGAATATGTTAAAACAAAGTAATAAATTATAATTATGCAGAAAAAAGAGTTGTAGATCAATAATTGTGTCTACAACTCTTTTATTATTTTGATAAATTACTATAAAAATTAAAAAAGCCTTATTTTAAGGCTTTCTGAAGCGATAAATGGTGGAGAATAGGGGATTCGAACCCCTGACCCCTTGCTTGCAAAGCAAGTGCTCTCCCAACTGAGCTAATTCCCCATAAATGGTGGGCCTGATAAGACTTGAACTTGCGACCTCGCCCTTATCAGGGGCGCGCTCTAACCACCTGAGCTACAGGCCCATAAATCTTTGTTGCTTATTTATTCTACTAAAAACCTATATCAATGTCAATTATATATATTAAATATATTTTATTTTAATTCCTTGTCTTATTAGTGATTTTAGAGTATAGTAGTAATTACCCACTATGAAAAAAGTTTTGGTATGTTTATTAAGTATGTTTATGATGATAATGCTTACGGGATTTACCTTTTTTGATGATGAAAATCAAGATTCTTTTGATATAGATAATCTTTATGATTACCAAAAAGAATTTAAAACAGAGGAGTTAAGTGTTTGTTCAATGAACAGCGCTAAGACATACATGGATTATCGTATGACTACTTTAGTTTCATCTAAGCAATATCAATTTTTAAACTATGAATGTACCGTAGATACAAAGACTGGCTTTTTATATGATGAAGAAGGATTTATTGCGGTAGCTTTAGGTTCTTATTATGGAGAAATTGGAGACAGGTTTTATTTCACTTTAGATTCTGGGGTAGTATTACCTTTAGTTAAAGGTGAAGAAAAGGCTGATGAAGATACAGACTCTAGTGGTTGCTACCACACACTAGATGGTAGTGTTATTGAATTCGTAATTGATAGTGATTATGCATCTAATTATTTCTTCTCTAATGGAAATGGTTTAGTTTTAAATGGTAACTATAATAACTATTCATTGTTTAGTGGAAGTGTAGTTAAAGTTGAGAAAGTACTAGATGAAAAAAATGAAAAGCTAGTGAGTTATAAAGCGGAGGATATTACTCCAGTAAACATTGATATGTTTAATTATGCTTCAGGTTATTAAGGTCGTATGACCTTTTCTTTTTTAAGTTATGTTAAGTATTAGAAAAACAAAATTAGTTGATTTGGATGAATTAAAACTTGTTTTTGATTATGCAAGAAATACTATGAGAGAAAATGGTAATCCAACTCAATGGGGAAGTGATAGACCAGGAATTAATTTGATAATAAATGATATTAATAATGGTGAATCATATGTTGTTGAAAACGATGGTGAAATAGTTGCTACTTTTGCGTGCATTGAAGGAATAGAACCTACATATATTGATATAGATGGAAAATGGTTAAATGATGATGAATATCTTACGATTCATCGAATTGCTTCTAATGGTAAAGTTAAGGGTATCTTTGATTTTGTGATTGATTATGTATCTAACATGAACAAAGATATTAGAATAGATACACACGCAGATAACGCAACCATGAAACATTTAATTGAGAAGAATGGTTTTATTGAGTGTGGAATAATAGTTGTTGATGATGGCACTAAGAGAATAGCTTATCAGAAAACGATATAATAGTGTATATGCAGAAAGTTTTGGCTATAGTTGGTCCAACAGCAGTAGGAAAGACATCATTTGGAATAGAATGTGCCAATCTTTTTAATGGTGAAATTATATCTGGTGATTCTATACAAATATATAAAGGTTTAGATATTGGTAGTGCTAAACCAAATAAAAAAGAATTAAGTGAAGCTAAACATTATTTAATTGATATTAAGAAAGCTAATGATAATTATAGTGTTAAACAATTTCAAGATTTATCAAGAGAATATATAAATAAGATTAGTAATGATAATAAGCTTCCAATTATTGTAGGAGGTACAGGTTTATATATAAAAGCCGCTTTATATGATTATGTATTTTTTGATGAAGATAGTAAAGATAATCAATATGAAGATCTTACAAATGAGCAATTATATAATCTCTTAAAAGATAAAGATCCAAAAGCATTAGAAAAGATACACATCAATAACAGAAAAAGATTAATTAGAGCTTTAAATATTTATGAAAAACATGATAAAGGTATTTCAGAAATTAAGGATAGTCAAAAACACAAACCAATATATGATTGTTTAATAATTGGTTTAACTTGTGATAGAGAAGAATTATATAAAAGAATTGATGATCGAGTTGATAAAATGATTGAAGAAGGTCTATTAAAAGAAATAGAAGGATTATTAAATGAAGGTATTACTTTTAATAACCAATCTATGCAAGCAATAGGTTATAAAGAGTTTAAAGATTATTTTGAAAATAATAAAACTTTAGAAGAAGTAATAGAAGACATTAAAAGAAATTCAAGGCATTTTGCGAAAAGACAATACACATTCTTTAATAATCAATTAGATGTAAAATGGTTTACTAATAAGGATGACGCATTATTAGAGGTTAAGAAATGGTTGATTTAAGTCGTATTGAATATTTAGTTGGTAAAGATAAGATAAATCTTTTAAAGAAGAAGAAAGTTTTAGTATGCGGTGTAGGTGGCGTTGGATCTTTTGTGGTTGAAGCGTTATGTAGATCAGGATTAGGTTATATTACATTGCTTGATTATGATGTTGTAGAGAAATCAAATTTAAATAGACAATTGATGACTGATAAAAATAATATTGGCGAAAATAAAGCTGAAGTATTAAAAAGAAGAGTTGAGAATATTAGCGATTGTAAAGTTGATGTGATTAATTGTTTTATCGATGAAAACTTTGAATTAGATAAGAAATATGATTATGTAATAGATTGTATAGATACTTTAACAAGTAAATTTACATTAGTAAAAAAATGTCATGAAGCTAATATTCCTGTTTTGTCTTCTTTAGGTAGTGCTAAAAGAATAAAGCCAGATAATATTAAACTAACTACTTTAGATAAAACAAGAAACGATCCTTTAGCTAAAGCATTTAGAAAAATAGTAAAAGATGAAAATTATAAACATAAAATAGAAGTAGTATTTGTGGATAGTCCTGCTATAAAGACAAGTGTTGTGAAACAAGGAAACACCAATAAAGAAAAATATCCTTTAGGTTCAAGTGTTTTTGTGGTGGGTAGTGTTGGATTATATATTGCTTCAATTGTATTTGAAAGATTAATCGGAGGAAAATAAATGAAATTTAGTGAATTTAAGTATGAACATTTAAATTATGAAGATTTGAAAAAAGAATTTGAAGACTATTTAGAAAAACTTAGAAAATGTGATAATCCTAAAGATTTTTTAGAAGTGTTTGAAGAAATAAATGTTTTTAGAGGTCATATTCAATCAATGAGTACTATTTGTTCAATCAGACATTCAATTAATACTGCTGATGAATATTATGATAAAGAAAATGAGTATTGGGATAATACTTATCCTTTACTACAAGAATATGAAGTGACTTTAGGAAAGATTCTATTAGAGTGTCCATTTAAAGATGAACTAAACATTCCTAAACCGTATTATTTAATGGCTGAAAATTCTTTAAAGTCATTTTCACCAGAAATAATTGAAGATCTTCAAGAAGAAAATAAATTATCTACCGAATATGGAAAATTAAAATCAAGCGCAAGAATTGAATTTGAAGGTGAGATATATAATTTATCTTCAATTGCAGTGAAGATGAATGATGATGATAGAAATATTAGAAGACAAGCAACTAAAGCTTTTATGAAATTCTATGAAGATAATGAAGAAAAATTTGATGATATCTATGATAAGTTAGTTAAGGTTAGAGACAGAATTGCTAAGAAACTAGGATATGAAAACTTTATTCCTTTAGGATATATAAGAATGAATAGATTTGATTATGATCAAAAGATGGTTGAAAACTATCGTAATCAAGTTATTAAGGATATAGTTCCATTAACAGTAGAATTAAGAAAAAGACAAGCTAAAAGAATTGAAGTTGATAGGCTAGAAGCATATGATGTAAATTATAATTTTAAAACTGGTAATCCCAAACCACATGGTGATATAGATGAGCTAGTAGCTGCAGCTTTAAAGATGTATTCAGAAATGTCTCAAGAGACTAGAGATTTCTTTAAGATGATGAGCGAACAAGAATTATTTGATCTACCTACTAGACCTAATAAAGAGATGGGTGGATACTGTACAAGCATCTATGATTATAAAGTTCCATTTATTTTTTCAAATTCAAATGGTACAGCTGCCGATGTAGATACTTTAACTCATGAAGCAGGACATGCGTTCCAATCATATTGCACAATGAAGAATGTAACAATACCAGATCTTTGTTTCCCTACAATGGAATCTGCAGAGATAAATTCAATGTCTATGGAATTTTTTGCACATCCATGGTCACATCTATTCTTTAAAGAAGATAGCGATAAATATCATTTCTTGCATATAGCTGATTCAGTATTGTTTTTACCATATGGATGTTTAGTGGATCATTTCCAACATGAAGTATATGCAAATCCTAATATGACAAGTCAAGAAAGAAAGAGTTGTTGGAGAAAACTAGAAAAGATTTATAAACCAGATATTAATTATGATGAATTCCCTCTACTTGAAAAAGGAGGATACTTCTATAGACAGGGTCATATTTTCCAATCACCTTTCTATTACATTGATTATACTTTAGCTCAAGTATGTGCTTTACAATTCTATGTGAGAATACTAAATAACGATGAAAACGCATGGAAAGATTATGTGCATATATGTGAACTAGGTGGAACTAAGACCTTTACAGAAATTGTAAAGGAAGCAAATTTAAAAGTTCCTTTCGAAGATGGATGTTTAACTGATGTAGCTATAAAAATAAAAGAAGAATTAGATAAAATTGACGATAGTTCTTTATAGGAGGTACTTATGAGTTTTGTAGCAAAAATTACTAATTTAAATAATAGAGAAATATCTTTTGAAGATGGAGAAGTATTAGAAAGTGTTTTAAAAAAGATTGAGAACGAATTAGATTATCCAGTTTATTTGGCTAAGCTTGATAACGCATATAGAGCTTTAACCCACAAAATGTCACATGATTGTGAAGTAGAGTTTTTAGATTTAAGAAATCAGCAAGCTTGGCTTGTTTACCAAAACTCTTTGATTCTTATATTTATTAAAGCAGTACATGATGTACTAGGTAAAAATGTTTTAGTTACTGTAAATAATTCTTTGAATAAAGGTTTATATATCACTTCTAATCATAAGTTTACTAGCGAAGATATTGATAATGTGAAAAAGAGAATGAATGAATTAGTTAAGATGAATTTGCCTATTATTAAGGAACACTTAACTAAAGAAGGTGTAAGAAAATTAGCTCGTAAACAAAAATTAGATGAAGCAGTTAAATTAGTTAACAGTATTACTAATATTGATGATGTAGAAATATATTCACTAGATGATGAAGTACAAATATTCTATAACTTATTAGTTCCTTCAACTTCATATATCAAACATTTTGAAATAACTAGTTATCGTAATGGTTTGGTTTTAAGATATCCTCATCCAGCTAATCCAATTGAAGTAGCTCCATATGAGGAGCAAGAGCTTCTTTATAATGCATTTTCTGAAGCTACTAAATGGGGACAACTCACAAATATTAATTTTGTGTGTGACTTAAATGAGAAAATTATTAACGAAGATATTGATGATGTCTTTTTAATGCAAGAAGCACTACATGAAAAAAAGATTGGTGATATTGCGGATATGATCAAAGATAAAAAAGCAAGAGTTGTCTTAATATGTGGACCTAGTTCTTCAGGTAAGACAACATTTGCGAAAAGATTGTGTATTCAATTAAGAGTTAATGGTTTTAAGACATTATATATGGGTACTGATGATTATTATAAAGAACTTGAAGAAAGAATTTATGATGAAAATGGTGAACCAGATTTAGAAAGTATAAAAGCTATTGATACTAGATTATTTATGAATAATATAAATGATTTATTAGAAGGTAAAGAAGTTGATTTACCTCGATATGATTTTGGAAGTGCTTCTAAAAAATATGGTGAGCGTTTTACTAAACTTGATAAGAATCAGATTATTGTGATTGAAGGTATTCATGGTATGAATGATGAATTAACTGAAACTATTGATGATTCATTAAAATTCAAAATTTATATCTCACCATTTACTCCTATTTCTATTGATCATCACAATCGTATATCTACTACTGATGCAAGATTGATAAGAAGACTTGTAAGAGATCATAAGTTTAGAAACGCTCCTGCACAACAAACTATCAATATGTGGTCAAAAGTAAGAGCTTCAGAAGATGCAAATATATTCCCATATAATTCAAAAGCTGATGTTTTCTTTAATTCAAATTGTATTTATGAATATGCAGTATTAAAGAAGTATGCAGAACCATTATTAAAAAGAATTAATAGAAATGAAAAAGAATATGCTGAAGCACAAAGACTATTAAGTTTCTTAAAGTATTTTGATCCTATCTATGATGATTCATATATACCTAACAACTCTATTATTAGAGAATTCATTGGAGGCTCTGTAATAGTTAAATAGTTTATGTCTAATAGAAAATATATTGCAAGTATATTATTGATAGCTGCTACTTTGATGTGGGGCTTATCTTATTCAATACAAAGTATTTCTGCTAGTAGTCTAGGCACTTTTACCATTGTCTTTTTTAAAGGTGTTGGAGGTTTGTTTGTATTTCCATATTTGATTATTAAAAAGATTAAAATTGATAAACAAACTATAATAGGTGGTTTTTTAATTGGCGTTGTAGCTTTTCTTGGACTTGTATTTCAACAGATGGGTATAGAATTATCAACTGTTAGTAAAGCAAGTTTTATTACATCTTTATATATAATAATTGTTCCAATACTAGAAATATTTAATGGTAAAAAACCTGCTAAGAAATTGTTTTTAGCAATCTTAATAGCTTTAATTGGTTTATATTTACTATGTTTTTCTGGTAATTATAGTTTTAATGTTGGAGATGTTTTGTTGCTTCTATGTTCGTTATTTTTTGCCTTTCAAATTATGTTTATTGATAAGTATTCAAGAATAAAAGATTCTTTAGCTTTAACTTTTGTTTCTCAAGGGACAATAAGTATACTTGCTTTTATTGTGATGCTTATAAAAGAAAGTCCTAATTTTGAAGTATTAGCAACACAAATCTTACCAATACTTTATATGGTGTTTATTGCAGGTATGATTGCTACAACCATTCAAATAGTTTTCCAAAAGGATTGTGGTCCAACTTTAGCTTCATTACTAATGAGTTTTGAATCTGTTTTTGGTGCTATCGGAGGATGGTTAATACTAAATCAAGTTTTATCTATCAAAGAGATAGTTGGTTGTATATTAGTTTTCATTGCGATCTTGATAGCTGAATAAAGATTAGTATTTGATTATTGATAAGAGTAATTATAATGATATAATAAATTAGTTAGTTTCCTAACTAATTTAGGAGGCAGTTATGAGAAATGTCGTGAAAGAGTTAAGTGATTTAAATAAATGTATAAGTAAATATATTTCAAATGGAAATGATTTATTAAGGATTTTTAATTTAACACAAATACATATTATTGGTTATTTACTTCAACACGAAGGTGAAGAAGTTTGTCAGAAAGATTTAGAAATAGAAACAAATCTTAAAAAGGCATCTATTACTGGTTGTATAGATTCTTTAGTAGATAAAAATATTGTTTATCGTAAACAATCTGAAACCGATAGAAGAAAAAACTATATCTATTTAACTGATATGGCTTTAAAACACAAAAAGGATTTTGAAGATCGTGGTAATTTATTAAATAATAAGATAATAGAAAACATATCTGAAAAAGATTTGAAAATATTTTATAATGTATTAGATTCAATAAGAAATAATATCAAAGAGATTAGTAAATGAAGTTAATTTTTAAGTATTTAAAACCTTATGCATTAATAGTAGTAGCAATTATATTGTTTACTATTTTGCAAGTGCAAACAGAATTAAGTTTACCTGAATACATGTCCAAGATAGTAAGTAATGGTATTCAATATGGTGGTATTGAAGAGAAAGTACCTACAGTTATTAGTGCAGATGATATGAATGATATTTTATTGTTTGCATCTGAAAGTGATAAGAATAAAATTCTACAAGGTTTTGAGTTAATTGGAAAAGGAAGTACTATTAACATTGATAAACAAGAACTAATTTTGGATAAAGATGTTTATTTATATAAGAGTGATGAAATATCTGATCTATTAGAAATGCCTTTGGTATATACATATCTGGCCAGAGCTAATAATATTTCATTGAGTGATGATATTAATAATATTAAGAAAACATTAGATGAAAAATTAGTATCTTTACAAGATAATCATGAATCTTTAATAAGAGTATTTATTAAGGATTTATATACAAATATAGGAATAAAAACTGATAATATACAAAATTCTTATATTTTAAGAACTGGTTTAGTAATGTTACTGATTGCTGCAATTGGTGTAGTAGTACAACTATGTGGTACATATTTATCTAGTAAGACTGCAGCTAAGATTGCCGCTACAATGCGTAAAGATGTCTTTGAAAAAGTAGAATCTTTTTCTTCAAGTGAATTTTCTAAATTTTCAACTTCTTCATTAATAACAAGAACTGGTAATGATGTAACTAAGATCCAACAACTAATTCAGATGATGCTTAGAATGATGCTTATGGCACCAATTATGGGCACCTCTGCTGTTGCAAGAGTACTACGTTATCCAAATATCTCATGGTTATTAATAGTAGCTATAGGCATTATGGTTGTCACAATGATTGTTTTGGTTATATTTGCGATTCCAAAATTTGAGGTTGTTCAAAAACTTACAGATAGAATTAATTCTATTATGAGAGAATTCTTAGATGGAATGTTGGTAATTCGTGCATTTAATTCTCAAGAAGTAGAAGAAGAAAAATTTGATGATGTAAATAGTGAGTTTAAAAGAACAGAATTATTTGTATCTAATTTAATGAACATCATTGGACCAATTATGACATTTGTCATGAATGGTTTAACTGTAGCTATTACATGGTTTGCGGCTAAACAAATTGATATAGATGCTATGACTATTGGCGATATGATGGCGTTTAGTCAATATGCTATGCATGTTGTAATGTCATTCATGTTTGTAACAATGTTATTCTTTATGATTCCTAGATCACTTGTATCTGTTAGAAGAATTAAAGAAATATTAGATACTGAAAATACAATTGTTGATAAAGATAATCCTGAATTACTTCCTGAAGAAAATGGGGAATTAGTATTCGACAATGTTTCATTTAAATATCCTGGTGCTCAAGAAAGTGTATTAGAAAATATTAACTTTATTGCAAAACCTGGACAAACATTAGCATTTATTGGTTCTACTGGTTCAGGAAAATCTACAATTATTAAATTAATACCACGATTATTTGATGTAACATCAGGTAGTATTTCTTATTGTGGAAAAGATATTAGAGATGTTTCTCAAAAACAACTACACGATAAGATTGGTTATGCTTCTCAACAAGCTTTATTGTTTACTGGTGATATTAAATCTAATATAGAATTTGGTAGAGAACTAAGTAAGCAAGAATTAGATGAAGCTATTAGAATATCGCAATCAGAAAACATAATCTTAGAGAAACAAGATGGTATTAATGAACAGATATCACAAGGTGGTACTAATGTCTCTGGTGGACAGAAACAAAGACTTTCAATCGCTAGAGCTTTAGCGCAAAAGAAAAACATTTATATCTTTGATGATTGTTTCTCTGCTTTAGATTATGAGACAGATAAAAAATTAAGAAAGAGTTTAAATGAATTAATAGAAAAAACAAAAGCTACAGTAATTATTGTTGCGCAAAGAATTGCGACAATTAAAAATGCTGATAAGATTTTTGTTTTGGATGAAGGCAAGATTGTTGGTGAAGGAAGTCACAGTGAACTTTTGAAGAATTGTGATGTCTATAAACAAATTGCTTATTCACAACTATCAAAGGAGGAACTTGCATAATGCCTCCAATGAGAATTGCTGAAAAGCCAAAGAATTTCAAAACAACAGCTAAACAATTGGCTTCATATGTAAGACCATATTATTTCAAAATAATACTATCTTTAGTGTTGATGGTTATCTCAACTGTGATGTGTATTTATGGTCCTAGATTAATAGGTGATGTTACTACTGCAATATCTAATGGTATTTTATCTAAATATGCAGGTGGCCCTGGTATTGATTTTAAGACTATTGGTAGATTAATAATTATTATCTTAGCTATTTATAGTGTTAGTGCTTTGATAGATTATGTAGTTAATTTACTTCATATTAATATTGCGGTTAATATTTCATATAGATTAAGAGATGATATTTCAAAGAAGATAAATAGATTACCACTTTCATATTTTGATAATCAAACTCATGGTGATGTTTTATCTAGAGTAACTAATGATGTAGATAATATATCTAACCAATTAACTAATACTATCTCACAAGTATTGAATTCTTTAGTTAATATTGTGGGTGTTTTGTTTATGATGTTTTCTATTTCATGGAAACTAACTTTAATATCTTTGGTTGTAGTTCCTTTATCTGGAATAATTGCAGCTTTAACTGTAAAAAAATCACAAGGTTATTTCCGTGCTCATTCTGAACAATTAGGAAAAATTAATGGTCATATAGAAGAAATGTATTCAGGACACTTACTAGTTAAGACTTATAACTATGAAGATAAATCTATTGAAAGATTTAATGAAATAAATGATAAATTGTTTGATGCTGCGCATAAATCACAATTCTATTCTTCTGTAATGATGCCTTTAACTGGTTTTCTTCAAAATGTAGGATATGTGGCAGTGTGTCTAGTTGGTGGATTTGAAGTAATAAAAAGAACAATGAATATTGGTGATATTCAAGCCTTTACAACTTATGTAAGAAGACTACAAAGACCTATATCTTCAATAGCTCAATTATTAAATACAATTCAAACAATGGTTGCTGCAGCAGAAAGAGTATTTGCTTTATTAAATGAAACTGAAGAAATAAAAGATATAGAAAATCCTGTAAGTATTTATGATGATAACAATTCAATTATTGAAGGTAATGTAACATTTGAGAATGTTAAATTTGGTTATAATCCAGAAAAAATTATTATTCATGATTTTTCAATGTATGTAGCACCTGGCAAAAATGTAGCTATTGTTGGTCCAACTGGAGCAGGCAAAACAACATTAGTTAAATTATTAATGAGATTTTATGAACTTAATGGTGGTGCCATTTATGTAGATAATAAAAAAATAAATGATTTTACTAGAAAAGATTTGCGATCTATTTTTGGCATGGTTTTACAAGATGCTTGGTTATTTGATGGAACAATAAAAGAGAATATTAGGTTTAGTAAACCTGATGCAACTGATGAAGAAATATATGAAGCTTGTAGATTGGCACACGTAGATAGATTCATTAAGACTTTAGAAAATGGTTATGACACTATTATTTCTGAGGAGACTTCAGGTATTTCTCAAGGTCAAAAACAATTATTAACAATAGCTAGAGCTTTCTTAAAAGATCCAAAGATTTTAATATTGGATGAAGCTACTTCATCAGTTGATACAAGAACAGAACAACTAATTCAAGATTCTATGGATCAATTAAGAGAAGGTAGAACAGCATTCACAATAGCTCATAGGCTTTCAACTATAAGAAATGCGGATATCATAATTGTCTTAGATAAAGGTGATGTAGTAGAAGTTGGCAATCATGAACAACTCATGGAAAAACAAGGTTTCTACTATAAACTATATAATTCACAGTTTGATTTGTAGTTTTTAGATGTAATTAATATATAAAATATATTATAATAACTAAGCAGATTAAGGCTGTAATATTTTTTATGAAAAAAACTACTATTAAAGATTATTACTTAAAATTTGCAGGACTATTCATTATCGGTATTATTGCGGATATTGTAGTCGATCTTGCTCAGACATATGTGCCCGAGTTTTTAGGTAGTATTGTTGATATTGTTTCTAATAAGCAAAATGTTGTATTTGCAGACATTGCTCCAGTAATTAGAAATATTATTATAGTTGCAGTTGTTTTATTTTTAGGAAGAATGATTCTTCGTTTTGGTATCTTAACTGCATCTGGAAAGATTGAGGCAAATCTTCGTCATGATATGTTTTTAAAAGCTGAAAAATTATCACAACGTTATTATCATGAAAATAAAATTGGTACCATTATGTCTTGGTTTTCTAGTGATGTTGAAACAGTAGAAGAGTTTACTGGTTGGGGAACCATAATGATAGTTGATGCGATATTTTTATCAATCATTTCGATATATAAGATGATTAGATTAGATACTGTGTTAACTATAGTAACAATGATTCCAATGATTGCTTTAGTTATTTGGGGTAATGGTGTAGAAAAAATATGGTCTGATAAATGGGAAGAAAGACAAAAACAATTTGATAAATTATATGATTTTACTCAAGAAACATTTACTGGTATTAGAGTAATAAAAGCATTTGTGAAAGAGCAACAAGAGCTTAAAGCTTTTTCTAAAGTTGCGAAGGAAAATGCTGAAAAGAATTTAGATTTCACTAAATCAGCTATTAAATTTGATGTTTATATTGAAATAATAATTGGTGCTACGATGTCTATATTATTAGGACTAGGTTCTTATTTTGTATATCGTTTATCTATTGGCAATCCTGTTGTTATATTTAATCATTTAATAGATTTAAGTGCTAGTAAACTAATTACCTTTATTGGTTATACTGATACTTTGATTTGGCCAATGATTGCCATGGGACAAATCTTACAAATGCATTCAAGATTTAAAACATCTACTCAAAGAATCTATCGTTTCCTAGATGAAGAAGAAGAAATTCAAAATATTGATGATCCAGTAGTATTGAAAGACTGCAAAGGAAAGATTACTTTCAATGATTTCTCATTTGCATATCCTGATGGTAATACTCATTCATTAAGCAATGTGACTTTTGAAATTAAACCAGGAGAAATGGTTGGTGTAGTAGGGAAGATTGGTTCTGGTAAAACAACTTTAGTTAATTCATTATTACGTTTATATAACATTGAGAAAGACAAGATTTTAATTGATGATGTGGATATTATGGATTTAGATATTAAGAGTTTAAGAGATAATATCGCTTATGTTCCACAAGATAATTTCTTATTCTCAGATAATATTAAAAACAATATTTCTTTTGCGAATAATAAAGCAGAATTAAACGAGATAAGAGAAGCTGCTAAGTTTGCAGATGTAGATGAAAATATTATTGATTTTGCTCAAGGTTATGACACCGTAACTGGTGAAAGAGGTGTCACTTTATCTGGTGGACAAAAACAAAGAATTGCGATTGCCAGAGCATATATTAAGAATTCTCCAATTATGATTATGGATGATTCAGTTTCGGCTGTTGATGTTAAGACTGAAGAAACAATCTTACACAACATTAAAGAAAAAAGAAAAGGAAAGACAACTATTGTAATAGCTTCTAGAATTTCTACAGTAGCACATATGGATAAAATTTTAGTGTTAAATGAAGGAAGAGTTGAAGCGTTTGATACACCTAAGAATTTATTAGAGATATCTCCTACATATAAAAAGATGTCTTATCTACAACAATTAGAGAGTGAACTATAAAGATGAATGACGAACTAGAAGTCTTAAAAGGTGATAAGAAGTTACCCTTAAGTGTAATTATTAAAAGAACACTTAAGTATATCTCAACAGAAAGAAGAAGTTTTATACTAGCGTTATTTTTAGTTGCATTAAATGTTACTTTAAGTACAGTATCTCCTTTATTTACAAGCAGAATAACTGATGAATTAGTTGTAGAAAATATTAATCTAAAATTTATTTTATCTATCGTTTTATTATCTTTTGTAATTACTTTAATAAATCAAGTATTCTTATATGCTGAATCAATGATTCTACAAAAATGTGGCCAAAGAATAATTTATAGATTAAGAAATGAGATTTTTGAACACATTGAAAATATGTCTTTGAATCAGTTTAACGAAATGCCTGTAGGTTCTCTAGTAACTAGAGTTACTTCATATACTGCAAGTATGTCTGATTTATTTACTGGTGTTCTTGTAAGAATTCTAAGAGATATTACAACTTTAATTGGTGTATATGTGATTATGATTTATATATCACCATCTTTGTCTTTATCAATGGTTGGTATTATTGCGATAGTGTTTGTGACATCTTTCTTCTTCTCTAAAATTGTTAAGGAAGTATTTAGAAAAGAAAGAGCATGCATCTCAGATATTAATACTTTCTTATCAGAGAATTTAGCTGGTATGAAATTAACACAAATTTTTAATCAAGAAAAAACAAAAGAAGAACAATTCAACGTTAAAAATGAAGAATTAAGAAAACAAAGATTAAATGTTATAAAGGCCTTTGGTTTCTATAGACCTACTATTTCATTTATTTATACTTGTTCGATTGCTTTATCTTTTACATTAGGTATTAGATATCAATTGAGTGCTGGTGAAATAGTTGCTTTCTTCTTGTATTTATCAAGATTCTTTAATCCTGTACAAAATTTGGCAGATCAACTTAATTCATTACAAAAAGCTTTTACAGCATCAGAAAGAATCTTTAACTTATTGGATGTTAAGCCTGATGTATTAGATAAAGAAGATGCAATAGAGATTGATAAATTTGAAGGTAAGATTGAATTTAAAAATGTTTGGTTTGCATATAAAGATGATAATTGGATCTTAAAAGATGTATCATTTACGATTAATCCTAAAGAGACTTGTGCTTTCGTTGGCGCAACAGGTGCAGGTAAAACTACCATTCTATCTTTAATAGTTAGAAACTATGAGATTCAAAAAGGCGAAATATTAATAGATGGTATTAATATCAATGATATTAAGATTTCTTCTTTAAGAAAAGCAATCGGTCAAATGCTTCAAGATGTATTCTTATTCTCAGGAACTATTAAGGATAATGTAACTTTACATGATGAAGCTTTTAGTGATGATGATGTGAATGATGCATGTAAATATGTAAATGCAGATAGCTTTATTGATAAGTTACCTAAGGGTATTGATGAAGAAATAATTGAAAAAGGTGAAAACTTATCACAAGGTCAAAGACAACTATTGTCTTTTGCAAGAACAATTATTCATAAACCACAGATTTTAATATTAGATGAAGCTACAGCAAACATTGATACTGAAACTGAAGTGTTAATACAAGAATCTTTAGAAAAGATGAAGAGTATTGGTACGATGTTGGTAGTTGCGCATAGATTATCCACAATTCAACACGCTGATCAAATCATTGTTTTACAAAATGGTTCAGTTGTAGAAAGAGGTAATCACCAACAATTACTAAAAAATAGAGGATATTACTATAAGTTATATCAATTACAGTTTGAGCAATGATAAAAGGTATTATATTTGATTTAGATGGTACTTTATTAGATACCATGAAAGACATAACTACTGCATGTAATCTCACAATGAAAGATTATGGTTTTAAAACTTTTAGTGTGAAAGAGATATCTTTAAAAGTTGGTAATGGCAATCGTAAACTAGTTGAAAGATGTCTACCTGATGATAAGTTAGACTTATTAGATGAAGCAGTAGATAAATTCTGTATGCATTATGAAAAATGTTATATGGATGAAACAATTCCATTTAAGGGAATTAAAGAATTATTAAAAGAGTTAGCTAATAGAAATATTAGAATTAGTTGTAATACCAATAAGTTTAATCAATTCTGTGAAAATCTATTAAAAAACAAGTTACCAGAAACTACTTTCTTTAGAATTATTGGCAGTAGAAAAGACATTCCTAATAAACCTGATCCATATAGCGCTAATGAAATAATTAATGCTTTAGGCGTTAGTAAAGATGAAGTACTATATGTTGGGGATAGTGATGTAGATGTAAAGACTGGTTTAAATGCAGGTATTAAAACTGTATTTGTGAAGTGGGGTTCTAGAACTTTAGAAGATATTAAAGATTTAAGTGTTGATTATATAATTGATGAGCCACTTGATTTATTAAAAATAGTTGATTCATTATAGCTTATAGTAATAGTAAGTAATATAGACTTTAAATATAAAAAATTCTATAATAATACTGTTCATATCTGAACAATATTTTACTTTTTATGTTGACTATTTTAGACAATATCTACGCAAGTAAAGGTTTATATCAAGAGCTTCTATCTCCTTTATGCAAGAAGTATAATTTAACGGATTCAGAAGTAGTTATTCTAATGTTTCTTGATGATAAAACTACCGGAGATACTTCTACTGATATTGTCTTAAATCAACGTTTAAAAAAATCTGTAGTATCTGGTAGTATCAAAGACTTATTAGATCGTAAATTAATTAGTTCTGAATACTATGATGGTAATCGAAGATCTTTACATCTTAAATTAGAAGATGGTGCTAAGCAAATCGTTAATGAAGCTAAAGAGGTAAAAGATATTTATTATCAAATATTAACAGAGGGTTTAGATAAACAAGAGAAAAGTAATTTAGAGTCTTATATGAAGAAGATAAGTAAAAATATTAAAAGTTATAAGAAATGAGTTTAAAAATTTATTTACTTACTAGTTTAATTGCATTTATTATTTCAATAGTATTTGCATTCATTGATTTAAAGATAGCCTTTGGAATTATATTAGCTACTGTTTTTAGTTTAATTAATTTATTTCTTTTATCAGAAAGTATGAAAAAGGTTATTTCTTCAGATCAGCCTTCATATGGACTTATGATGGCTGGCAATGTGATTAGATTTACGTTGTTGTTTGTGATGATGTTTATAGCATATAAATTACCTAATGTATTTAATATGATAGGTATTGCGATAGGTTTAACATTATTTATTGTTGCATTAGTGATAGATGCTTTAATGAAAAAAAGGAGTACATAGTTATGGAATTTCAAACAACGATACTTTCAATTATTATAATAACCATTACTATGGCATTACTTTTGTTCTATATTAATAAGAAATTAAGAGAATATAATCCTTTAGAAAAACCAAAGGGCATTGTTTTACTAGTGATAATGTTTGGACAAATGATTGATAAGATGGTTAAAGAAAAAACAAATGAAAGAGTCGCAAAATATTTAACTCCTTATATCATGTCAGTAGTAGCTTATATTTTCTTATCTAATATTGCAGGTTTATTCTCACTTGAAACACCTACATCTAATTATTCAGTAACTTTAGTATTGGGTGCTTTAACTTGTATTTTAATCGAAGTTTATTCATTTAAGGAAAGAGGTACTAAAGGTTATATTAAATCATGGTTTGAACCATTAGCACCATTTGTTTTAGTTAATATTTTAAGTAAGATATCTACTTTGTTGTCATTGTCGCTTCGTTTGTTTGGTAATATTCTATCTGGTGGTATTTTAATGTCAGTTATTTATCAAATGTTAGGATCGATATCTAAAATGATTCCATTAATTGGTAATCTAAATGTTGTTGGTATTATTATTGCGCCTGTTTTACATTTCTATTTTGATTTATTTTCAGGAATTATGCAGGCTTATATATTTATAACTTTAACTATTTCATTTATAGGTAAGGAATTACCTAATCAATAAGGAGGAAAAAATTTATGGAAAGAGCTTTACTAGGTTTTGCTGCAGCACTATGTGTATGTGGTGGATGTGTCACAGGTATCATGGAAGGTAAGGTTGCAGTGCAAGCAGTAGAATCAATTGGAAAAAATCCAGATGCAGCTGATAAGATTCAATCAATGGCTATTATTGGTGCTGCTATCTCAGAAACTTGTGCTATTTATTGTTTATTAGTAGCTTTCTTGATTATCTTCATTTTAGGAGCTTAATATGCAAATAATTGATATTCTTCAATTATTGGTGCCAAATGTTTGGACAGCTATAAGCCAGTTGTGTGCTAGTGCAGTACTATTTTTCTTAATGTATAAACTAGCATGGAAACCTGTAAAAAAGATATTAGATCAAAGAAGCGAGTTTGAGCAAAGCAAACTATCTGAGGCTGAGGCTTTAAAAGAAGAAAACGAGAGATTAAACAAGGAAGCTAAACAAGCAATCAGTGAAGCGAATAAAACAGCAGAAACGATTGTGAAAAGTGCAAGAGAAGAAGGTCTTAGTGTTAAACAAGAATTAATTGAAGAAGGACGTCAAGAAAGCAGAAATCTTTTGGATAATGCAAAACGAGATATTGAACTTCAAAAAAGTAGATTACTTGAAGAGATGCATGAAGAGATTATTGATGTAGCTTTAAGTGCTACTGAAAAAATGCTTAATGAAAAACTTGATAAAAAATCTTCAAAAAGCGAAATTGATTCTTTTGTTAAGGAAGTAATTCAAAAATGAATGTGAATGTTAGAAGCTATGCTAGAAATTTGATGGAACTTGCTAAGCAAGAAGGTTCTGTAGATCATTGCTATCGTGAAATTAAAAGTATCAATGATGAAATCAATCGTAATGATGAATTAGCTAAGTATTTAGTTTCTGATGATTATAGCAGCAGTCAAAAGAAAGAAAAACTTCAAGAAGTTTTCAAAAATGAACTTGATGAATCCATTCTTTATGGCTTGTTTTTAACAATCGATTCTATGCCTAGAAAAGGTTTAGAAATTGAATTAATTCATGATTTTTTAGAGTATTATTATCAATCAAGAGGAATTGTTTTTGGTACAGCTTATAGTGCTAAACAATTAGATAAAAATGATTTAGCTTCTTTAGAAGCTGCTTTTTCCTATAAATTAGAACATAATGTTAGATTAGAAAATAAAGTTGATAAAAAACTAATTGGTGGTGTTAAGGTTATCGTCAATGATAATGTGTGGGATGGTACATATAAGACAAAGATTGAAGATTTACGTGCATCACTTATAAAAAATGAAGTTAAGAATAAAGAAGAGTTAGGTAGTGAACTTTTAAAAGATATTAATGATTTTAATCAAAAGAGTATTAAGACAGAATCAAGTTTAACTACAGGTTATGTAACTAGTGTTGCTGATGGTGTTGCTAATATTTCTGGTATTTATAATGCAATGGCTGGAGAAATATTAGATATTGGCGAAACTAAAGGCATGGTTATGGATTTAGAAGAAGAAAGTATTGCTGCAGTTTTATTGGGCAATGATATGGATATTGTTAAGGGTACTCAAGTATCTTCTACTGGTAAAGTAGCGGAAGTTCCTGTTGGTGATGAACTTCTAGGAAGAGTAGTAGATGCTTTAGGTAGACCAGTTGATGGTAAAGGTGTAATTAAAACTAATGAATTTAGACAAATTGAAGTTGGTGCACCTGGAGTTATTGATAGAAGTCCAATTGATGAACCTTTACAAACAGGTATTAAGATAATTGATTCAATGATTCCTATTGGTAAAGGTCAAAGAGAATTAATTATTGGCGATAGACAAACTGGTAAAACAGCTATTGCGATTGATACAATTATCAATCAAAAAGGTAGAAACGTTAAGTGTATTTATGTTGCAATTGGGCAAAAGAATTCTACTGTTGCGCAAATAATTGAAAAACTAACAGGATTTGGTGCTATGGAGTATACAACAGTTGTTGTTGCAGGTGCGAGTGAGCTTGCATCTTTGCAATACATCGCACCATATTCAGGATGTAGTATTGGTGAATATTGGATGAATAAGGGAGAAGATGTCTTAATTGTTTATGATGATTTATCTAAACATGCAGTTGCATATCGTACCTTGTCATTACTATTAAGAAGACCACCAGGAAGAGAAGCCTTCCCAGGAGATGTATTCTATTTACATTCAAGATTATTAGAAAGAAGTGGAAAGCTTTCAGAAAAATTAGGAAAGGGATCTTTAACAGCTTTACCAATTATTGAAACACAAGCTGGTGATATTTCTGCATATATTCCTACAAATGTTATTAGTATCACTGATGGACAGATATTCTTACAAAGTGATTTGTTTAATAGTGGAATTAGACCAGCGATTGATTATGGTCTATCAGTATCACGTGTTGGTTCGGCTGCGCAAATTAAAGCAATGAAGTCTGTTTCATCTTCGTTAAAGCTTGATTTATCACAATATCAAGAAGTGTTAGATTTTGCGCAATTTGGCTCAGACCTAGATCCTTCAACACGTGCAAGAATTAATCATGGTAGACACCTAGTTGAACTTTTAAAACAAGCACAATATAAACCAATGGAGACTACTGATCAAATATTGTTATTGTTTGCAAATAAATTAGGTTTATTAGATGATATTCCAATTGAAAGAATCAGAGAATATGAAAAAGAATTATTATTTGAAATGAATAATGTTCATTCTGATTTAGTTGAACAGATTAATGAAAAACATGTAATAGATGATAAGTTAAGTGAAAGATTAACTGACATCATTACTATTTTTACTACACAATTTAAATTAATGGATTAATATGGCTGGACAAATAAGTGCAATTAAAAAAAGATTACAGACAGTTAATTCAACAAAGAAATTAACTAAAGCTACAGAATTAGTAGCAACTGTAAAACTACAAAAATATAATCTTAAGACTCTTTCAAATGAAGAATACGCAAAGAATCTTAGACGTTTTATTTTAGCTGCACTGAGAGGTAAATCACCTGAAGTAGAAGATAATCCTTATTTGATAGATGCAGAAATTGTTAATCCTATGTATATTGTGATTACTTCAAATTCAGGCTTATGTGGTTCATATAATCTTGAAGTATTAAAGTATGTTCAAGAAACAATTCCTAAAGATGTGCCAATATTTGCGATAGGTACCATTGGTTATAATTGGTTATTAAAAAATGATTATCTTGTTGTGAAAAAATATGATGAATTAGAAGATCTACAACCAAGAATCTTAAATTCTTTAATTGATGATTTATTACTTTTATATACGGAGTATGAAATAAGCGAAATAAAAATTGTTTATACAAAGTATATTAATACTTTAGTGTATCAACCTATGACTTTAAATTTACTTCCATTTGAGGCAGAAGAAAAAATGGGTGAGGATGAAATACTACTTGAACCATCTAGAAATGAAGTATTGAATACTTTAATACCAATGTATATTTCATCACAAATATATGTAGCATTCCTAGAATCTAAGACAAGTGAGAATGCAGCTAGAAGAAACGCAATGAATTTAGCTAATAAGAATGCTGATGAGTTATTAGATGAGTTAACGCTTAATTATAATAAGGCTAGACAAGCAGCAATCACTCAAGAAATGAATGAAATTGTTGCTTCTAGTAGAAGATAAAAGGAGGAATTATGGCAGAAAATATTGGTGAAGTTGTACAGGTTATAGGACCAGTTGTCGATTTACGTTTTAGAAATAGACTTCCTAAATTATATAATGCAATCATTATTCCTTTTAATGATGATTATATTACTTGTGAGGTTGAACAAGACATTGGTGATGATAAAGTTAGGTGTATAGCTTTATCACAAACTAATGGTTTAACTAGAGGAATGAAAGCCATTGATACAGGAAAAGCAATCGAAGTTCCTGTAGGCAAAAAAATACTAGGTAGAATGTTTAATCTTTTGGGTAAACCTATTGATGGTCTACCTGAACTTGAAGATGTTGAAAAAGATATTATACATAAGAGCGCTCCTTCTTTTGAACAACAAGAAACAAAAATAGAAATATTAGAAACAGGTATTAAAGTAGTTGATTTGTTGTGTCCATATATCAAAGGTGGAAAGATTGGTTTGTTTGGTGGTGCAGGTGTTGGTAAAACCGTGCTAATGCAAGAATTAATCAGATCTATTGCTGTTGAGCATAATGGTCTTTCGGTTGTTGCAGGAGTAGGAGAAAGAACTAGAGAAGGTAATGATTTATATTTTGAAATGAAAGAATCAGGAGTTTTAGAAAAAACTGTTCTTGTTTATGGACAAATGAATGAATCTCCTGGTGCGAGAATGAGAGTAGCTTTGAGTGCTTTAACAATGGCTGAACATTTTAGAGATGTAGATCATCAAGATGTGTTGTTGTTTATTGATAATATTTTTAGATTTTCTCAAGCTGGTTCAGAAGTATCTGCTCTATTAGGAAGAATGCCTTCAGCGGTAGGATATCAGCCAACTCTAGCAACAGAAATGGGTGAACTACAAGAGCGTATTACTTCAACTAAAAATGGATCAATTACTTCTGTTCAAGCAATCTATGTGCCTGCAGATGATTTAACTGACCCAGCTCCAGCTACAGCATTTGCACATTTGGATGCTAAAACAGTACTAGATAGAAAGATTGCATCATCAGGATTATATCCTGCGGTAGATCCTTTGCAATCTACATCTAGAGCTCTAGATCCAAACGTTGTAGGTCAAGATCATTATGATACTGCTTTAAGTGTTCTTGCAATTTTACAAAAGTATCAAGAGTTACAAGATATCATTGCAATATTAGGTATAGATGAATTATCTGATGAGGATAAAGCTACAGTAAATCGTGCAAGAAGAATCAGAAACTTCTTATCTCAACCATTTGCAGTAGCAGAAAAATTCTCTGGTATTGAAGGAAGATTTGTAAAAATTGAAGATACTATTAGATCTTTTAAGGCTATTTTATCAGGCGAATATGATACTTATCCTGAAGAGGCATTTACATATTGTGGAACAATTGAGGATGTAATTTCAAAAGCAGAAGGAAAATAAAATGTTATTTACAGTTGAATTTATTACATATCAAGGTGTTTATAAAAGTATTGAAACCGATAAATTAAATATTCCAACTAGTGAAGGAAGAAGAACGATACTTTCAAATCATATGCCTATTATGATACCTATTCAAATAGGTGTCATTGAAACTAGTAACAATAATAAAACATCCCATTATGCAATTAATGGTGGAGTTTTATATTTTGATTCAAATGTAGCTGAAATTGTTGCAGATGATGTTGTTGATGTAAATGAAATAAATATTAATGAAATAACACAAGAAAAACAAATTACTGAAGAAAAATATAAAAAAGTTAGAAGGGCTAATGAAAAACATCGAATTCAAACTAAATTAGATAGTTTAGATAATTTAATTAACGCTTACAAAAAGTATGTTGAAGTATCATAGGATACTTCTTTTTATAAGAAAAAAAGTTCAATATGAACTTTTAGTCTTGTTTAACTTCTTCAAACATATCTTTGCTTACACCGCATAGTGGACATACCCAATCTTCAGGAATATCTTCAAATGCAGTTCCAGCTTCAATTCCGCTATCAGGATCGCCTATTTCAGGATCATAAATATAACCACATACTGTACAAATATATTTTTTCATTAGTTATTTTTTCCTTTCATCTTATACATAAATTTTATAATATTTAAATATTTTTCTAAAGAAAAATGACCAGTGAAACTAAGTGGTATAATTTTACTATATGTAAGGGAGTTTGATTATGCAAGTAAACGATGTAATTCATGGATTTAAAGTAAATAGAATTAGACATGTTGATGAAATTAATGCAGACATGTATGAGATGATACATGAAAAAACAAACGCAAAAACAATTTGGTTAAAAAGAGATGATGAAAATAAAACATTCTCTATTGCCTTTAAAACTACACCAGTAGATGATACAGGCGTGTTCCATATACTAGAACATTGTGTTTTGAATGGTTCTAAAAGATATCCTGTTAGAGAACCTTTTGTTGATTTATTAAAAGGATCACTACAGACATTTTTAAATGCAATGACTTATCCAGATAAGACAGTGTATCCAGTATCTTCTAGAAATAATAAAGATTTTATAAACTTGATGAGAGTTTACTTAGATGCAGTATTTAAACCTTTAGTAATAGAAAATCCAAGCGCTTTTTATCAAGAAGGCTGGCATTATGAATTAAACAACATCGATGATCAACCTATTTATAAAGGTGTAGTTTTTAATGAAATGAAAGGTGCTTTTTCTTCAGCTGATTCATTAAGAAGTAGACTTATGATGCACGAATTATTTCCTGATACATGCTATGGAAATGAATCAGGAGGAGATCCTGAATATATTACTGATTTAACTTATAAACAATTCTGTGATGCACATAAAAAATATTACAACCCAAGTAATTCTTATATCTTTTTAGATGGTGATATGAATATTGAAGAAATATTAGGAATTATTGATGATGAATATTTATCTGAGTATTCTAATGATGGTGAAAAAATAATTATTGAAAAACAATCAGCACATGTTAATGATCCTATTATTAAAGAATATGAAGTTGGTGCAGATACACCTTTAGAAAAGAAAGCACAAATTGCTTATGGATATGTAATAGGTGATTATGACGAATATGAAAAAACAGTAGCTTTCTCACTATTGTCATCTGTTTTATGTGGAAGTAATGAATCACCATTAAAGAAGGTAATATTAAATAATAATTTAGGAGAAGATATCAGTTTTGATGTTCAAGATGGTATTTTACAACCTTATGTAGAAATAGATGTAATTAATACAGATTTAGAAAAAGAAGAAGAAATTAGTAAAACTATTGAAAATGAATTAAGAAAAATAATAAAAGAAGGTGTTGATAAAGAAGAGCTAAAAGCAACTTTAAATCAAAGAGAATTTAAGGCAAAAGAAAGAGATTTTGGTGGCGCACCAAAAGGTTTAGTATTTGCATTAAGTAGTTTAGATAGTTGGTTATATGATGGTGATCCAATTGATACTCTTTGTTTTGATAAACTATTTGAAAGTCTAAGAAAAAAGATTGATACAGATTATTATGAGAAATTATTAGAAGAATATATTATTAATAGTAAACATAGTGCAAAAGTATTATTAAAACCATCTAATACATTAGGACAAGTAAAAATAGAAAAAGAAAAGAATAAATTAAAGAAGATAAGTGAAACTTGGTCTAATGAAGATAGAGAAGAATTGATTGAATTAAATAGAAAGTTACAAGAATATCAAGTTAGTGAAGATACTCCTGAACAAAAAGCAAGTCTTCCTGCTTTACATTTGGAAGATTTAAAAGATACACCAACTGATTATCCAATTGAAATTGACAATTATAATGGTAATGAAATCATTAAACATAATGTTGATACAAATGGAATATCTTATGTGACTTTATCAATTAAAGCTGATGATTTTGTTTTAGAAGATTATACTATTTTGAATCAATTGTTAAGTTTGTTAAGTAAATTAAAAACTGATAAATACAATGTTCTTGAACTAAATAGACAAATGAAGAGTATTTTAGGTAACTTCTCATTATCTTTTTCACCAAGATATAGTTATCATGAAAAGATAGATAATAATGAAGTAGCATTAAGTTATTCATCTTTATTTAGAAATGATTCACAAGCTATAGATTTGATTTCAGAAATAATTTATCATACTGATTTTTCTGATAAACAAGCAATTCGTGATGTTTTAAAACAAAATATCTATTCTCTACAACAAGCATTTATAAATGCTGGTCATTCTTTAGCTATCCAAAGATGTTTAGCATATACTTCACCAGTTGCAGTAGTATCTGAATATGCAGGAGGATATGAAGCATATAAATTCTTAAAAGAATTAGATGAAAAATGGGATGAAAAATCAGATGAGTTTATAAACAAACTAATTAAGTTAAGAGATTCTCTATTTATTAAAGAAAGATATACTTTAAGTATTAGTTCTGAAAACACAGATTTAATTACTAAGAATATTTTAGATAATGCACCTAGTGCAGTTGTTGGTGAAAAAACAAATAAACAACCTTTAGGTAATCTTAAAGAGGGAATAGTTTCACCATCTAATGTTTCTTATGCTGCAAAGACATCATTAATAAAAGATGAAAAATATAATATAGGTGCAATGTATGTATTATCAAATATTTTAACTTATGATTATTTATGGAATAATATTAGAGTTAAGGGTGGAGCATATGGTTGTGGCTTTAGAAGTGGATATAATATGACTGCAAGTTTCTATTCGTATAGAGATCCTAGCCCTGCAAATTCTTTGAAGATATTTGAAAATACTATTAACTACTTAAAAGAATTCTTAGAAAAACAAGATAGTGTGGAAAATTATATTGTAGGTACTACTGGTGATTTTGATCCACTACTTAGCACTAAGACAAGTATTAGAGTAAGAGATATTGAATATATGATGGGACTTACTTATGAAGATAAAAAAGAAATACTCAAACAAATACTAAATACTTCTAAACAAGACCTGTATGACTTAATAAAGCAACTTGAAAAAATTAATTTAGAAAATAATATATGTGTTATCGGTAATAAAGAAGCAATCAGTAAATGTGAGGGTCTAGATAATATAATCGAATTAAGTTAAAAGCTGGATTTCCAGCTTTTAATATTTTATTAATTGACCATCAATTAATTTATAGAATTTATTCTGTTCAGGAAAAAATTGTTTACTATTTACTGGATTTAGATTTTCGGGATGTTTCGAATGAACTGCAACGACGCTTTTAGCATTTATCCTATCTATCACATAAGCTAAATGATTTGGATAAGTATGAGAAAACGAATAAAGATTAGCGTAACTTATAAAATCCCATTTTAATTTATTAATTATGTTTACCATTACTTTATAATTTTTATCTTCCTTTACTAATGGTTCACCAAATAAATGGAAGTATTTTCCTGATAGATTATCAAAATCAATTAAAGATAAAATATTTGGATAAGAGTTTTGTATTAAGTACATTTCAGGATGACTTAATATTTTATTTGTATCTATAACTTCAAAGTCAGACATCTTACTTAATATTGAATCTTGTTTCTTATTATTTGGAATATAAATAGGAACTTTTATATTTGTGAAATTATAAAATACATAAGCATATGATGCTTCCATGATTAGTTGTCTATTTAATGACAAAGATAAATCATAGATATGCTTCATCATTTTAATATCTCTAATATATTGATTAAAAACAGCTACACCTTTATAATCTTTTAGATTGTTGAAGATGTTGTTATAAATATCTTGTTCACTAATAGAACCAGGAACTAATATTTTTGAAGGTGTTTTATATAATTCTTCATACTTATTATCTTTATTAAATTCTGATGGAGAAGTTGTAGTTGAATCAACAATCAATAAATCAATCTTTTCTTTAGATAACTCTTCTAATTCTTCAAATGCTTTTTTACTATTTGTACCATGGAATCTAATATCACCACTATAATAAATAGTTGCATCTGGTGTTTTTATTAAGAAACCTGCAGAACCAGGACATGGATGATCTGAATAATATGGACTTATAGTTATCTTTCCAACATGTATATCTTTATGATATTCAAAAGAACTATATTTTCGAGTTTGCGTATTATTATCAATAGCATCTAGCAAATTTAATAGTTTCAAACCATCACTATGTATGTAGACAGGTATTTGTTTTGCAACCTTATCTATTTCAGACATATGATCTAAATGTAAATGACAAATTAATATAGCAGTATTTAAATTTGATTCTTCATATGATTGAAGATCAATATCTTTTAAATCTTCCTTTGAAAAAACACCTTCAATCATTGGAATTTTATCCAAAAGTAGTGCGTCATAAACTTTGTTATTTATTCTTTGCTTAACAGTGCCATCATAAACATTACTACTAGGTTCAAATGGTGCACCAAAGTCAAAAATAACACGATCATTTTCGTATGTCACAGATATGACTATTCCCATTCCTAATGTTCCACGATAAAAATTAACTAGAGTATTACTCATTTATTTTCTCCAAAGTGTTTGTATTTTGATTAAAAATATATTCTACATCCTTTTCAACATAGTATGAATCTTTATTTATGTTTTTAATCATTGCATCACGATTTAGTGTATGACAAGGAATTACTAATTTAGTTTTTATCATATCGATGTAAGCAAGTATTTGATAGTTTTCAGCATGTGGTGAAAAATAACCTTTATCTGTCTCATATGTTTCCACATATTTCATATTTGCTTTATTAACTATATTAAGCATATTCTTAAATTTAGGATCAAAAATTCCTAAAGGAGTACCGGAATGATGTAAATATAGAGAATTAATATTTCGGTAGTCTAGTAATTCTAAAATATTAGAATAAGAGTTTTGTAATAAATATTTATTAGGATTATTAATAATATCTTGTTTAGATATAAGGATGTTGTAATTAATAATGTCATCTAAATAATCAGGTTTACTTTTATATGTATCAGGAAGTATTATATTAACTTTTTTATTAAAGAACTTATTTATTAAGTGAGCACTTTCGGGTTCATATACTATGTTTCTATTAGTTTTGTTTGCAATATCTTCAAACAACATTACATCGCTCATTTCTCTTTCATAATAGTTAAACACCACTAAACCATCAAAACTATTTATAGTATTAAAAATTGAATCAACTAATTCTTGTTTAGTTATTAGATTATCTTTTGGTTTAAATGATGGAGTTATTTTCTTACTTAAATCCATATTTGAAACAAATCTAGTTCCTTCACAAACTAAAATATCAATATCTTTATTGTTTAAGTATTCAATTTCTTTAAGAATATTTTCTTCATATTTTCCATATACAAAAACATCACCAGTATAATGTATCTTCAAATCAGGAGTTTCAATATAAAAGGAATAATCTTGATATGAATCATCATTTAATATAAATCTCTTAACAAATATATCTCCTATATATGTTTCATCATTCATATCTTTATATTTAAAACATCTAATACTCTCTACTCCCATACCTACATCTTCTAAAGCTTTTTCAAGTATTTGTGCTGGTTTTGATAAATAGACCTTCACATCAGGTGATATTAAACCCATCATGGCCATATGATCTAAATGCATGTGTGATATGAAGAACGCTTGATCATCTATAACATAGTCTTCCACAGGTATTAGATTAGGAAATTTATCTCCAATATCTATTTTTCTATATATTCCATCAATTAAAGGTATTTCATTAATCCAAAGATAATCAGATATATTATTATTTCTGATATTTACAGAACCATCAAATATATCAAACGCAGGATTATAAGCTCTACCAGCCTCAAAAAAAGCTCGATAGTTATTATATTTGACCTCCATGATGACTCCACCGATACTATCTAGTCCAGAATAGAATTTGATCGAAGTTTTATTATTCATTATTTTCATATTATCATAATCTAAGTAGCAGAATATAAATTATAATAGTATATGTAATGAAAAAAAGAGTCATAATTATTATTTCGCCGTTGTTGATACTATTAGGAATATATTTTGGTGGATATGTTTACTTTAATAATCATTTTCTTGCAAATAGTTATGTAAATAATAAAGATGTTTCCTTAGATGATTTAAGCTCAGCTAATGAAAAATTTAAAGATGAAATACCTATTATTATAGTTAAGCAAAAAGACAAGAGCGAAGAGATTAGATTAACAGATTTAGATCAAAGTATTCAATATGATATGTCTGATTTAATTAATAAGCAAAATAAAATATTTTGGTTTATCTCGTTTTTTAATAAAAGAGAATATGCTTGCAATAAGATAAGTGGAGAATATAAAGAAGATAGCTTAAATAGAATAGTTGATAATTTATATTGTCTTAAAGAAGAAAACATCAAGATGCCTGTTGATGCACATTTAAGTATTGATAATGGAAGTATACAGATAATCAAGGAAGATGATGGTGCTTATATCAAAAAAAATGTAGTCTATGATTCATTAAAAGAAAAAATAGATGATTATTATGAAGGTTTAGATGATAATGTTTTAGATTTAACAGATAAATATGAAATTGCGAATATAAAAGAAGATGATAATGAATTAATTAATAAAAGGAAAGAATATGATAAATATTTAGAGAAAACTATCACGATTAATATCAATAATTCTAATAGCGAATATTTAAGTGGCAATAGTTTAGCCAATTTATATAAGATTGAAAATAATGAATTAAAATATGATGATGATAAAGTTAATAATTATATTTCATCTATCACAAATTATTATAATGTGTCTTCATATAATTACATTGATAGATCAAGTTTTAAAAATGATTTAGTTAAAAGTTTAGATAGTATTAATAATTCAACAATTAATTTAAATTGGATAGAAGAAACAAAAAGGTTTATTGAAGTTATTATTTCTGAACAAACTTTATATTATTATGAAAATGATACTTTAATATTAAGCTCTCCTGTAGTTACCGGTAATGCTGAAATTACAGAGCCAACTCCTACAGGATATTTTAGTGTTACAAGAAAGGTTACTGATACAAATTTAGTTGGTGCTGATTATACTGAACACGTAGATTATTGGATAGGTTTTGATGAAACAGGTAGAATCTTTGGTTTTCATGATGCTTCATGGAGAGATGAATTTGGTGGAGAAATTTATTTAAGTGATCCATCAAGAGGTTGTGTTAATATGCCTGTAAGTAAGATTTCAATTCTATTTGACTATGTAACAATAGGTACGAGTGTGTATATCCATTAGCAAATGAAAAACAAATATAAAAACTTAAATAAAATTGAGAAATTATTTTTTAATATTTCAATAGCGCTTATTTTATATGGCCTATTCATACTGATTAAAATAGGTTTTCTGAGTTTGTTTAATTATCTATTTGTGTTTACTGGTTTATTCTTACAATGCTTAGTATTATTTAATAAAAGAATTAAAAGGGAAGTATTCATGTTTATAAAAATAATAATTGCAATAGTGTTATTGGTATTTATATGTGTTGAAATAAATATTATTTGTTTTTCTAGCAGAGATTATAATAGCAATGTTGATTATGTGGTGTTATTAGGATCGGGAGTAACTGATAAGGGACCTTCATTAGATTTTGTAAGAAGAATAGATTCCGCTTATGAATATTTAACTAGTAACAACAGTAAAGTGATAGTTACTGGAGGAAAAGGAAGAAACGAACCTGTCTCTGAAGCTTTTTGTGCAAAACAATATTTAATAGAAAAAGGAATAGTTGAAGATAGAATTGTTGTGGAAGATAATAGTTTTTCAACATATGAGAATCTGTTTAATGCTAAAAGATTAATTGAAAATGAAAAAGGTGATTTAAATAAAAATAGTGTTTTAGTTGTTTCTTCTTGTTTTCATTTATATAGAGCTAGTTATTTATGTAATAAACTAGGATATACTAATGTATCATTTAAACCAAGTCTTGGAGTTGTTTATTTGTGGCCATATAGCTATACTAGAGAATTCTTTGCATTAGTGAAAGAAATTATTTTTTTCACATTAAGTAAGTAGGTCTAGTAAAACTATGATATTTACTAGTAAAATGTAGATACAAGGAGGTAGCAAGATGGAAGATCCTTTAAGTTATTGTAACAATACATCTAAAAGTCTTTTATCTGGCTACCACAACAGATAAAAGATAATTTATTTGAGATCATGACAATTTTTATAAGTTTCTTTGTTGTCTAGAACTCTTTTTGTGGTTGAAAGGGGAAAGACTATGAAAAGAAAAACAAAAGATCTTGAGAAGAACGAGAAAAAACAAAAAAAGTTAGAAAAAAATCTCATTAAAGATTCTTATCTTAGTGTTGAACAACTATTTGGAAAATATGATAGTTCTTATGATGGCTTGAGTGAAGAAGAAGTTATAGAAAGATTAGAAGAATATGGTTTGAATACTATTGAAATAGAAAACAATCATCCTATTTTAAAAAGAATAAAAGAATCTTTAATTAATCCTTTTAATATTGTATTAATAATTGTTGCCTTAATAACTTTAGCAACTGATGTTTTGTTTGTTTCAAGAAAAGATTATTCAACATTTATTTTGATAATGTCAACAATTACAGTTTCAGCAATAATATCATACACACAATCAGCAAGATCAGATACTGCTGCTAATCAGTTAAAGAGTATGATTTCTAATAAGATGGACATTATTAGAAAAGGCGTTATAAAAACTATTCCTGTAGAAGAAGTTGTTCCGGGAGACATTGTTAAATTATCCTCAGGAGATATGATTCCTGCAGATATTCGTTTTATAGAGACAAAAGACTTGTTTATAGATCAAGCTGCTTTAACGGGTGAATCTGCTGCGGTAGAAAAGTTTTCTACATGGAAAAAAGAAAGCGAAATAACCGACTTACCAAACATTGGCTTTATGGGCACTGACGTTGTTTCTGGTACTGCAACAGCTATTGTATTAACAACAGGAGAAAACACTTATTTTGGGCATATGGCTAAATCATTAGAAAGTGTTTATCAACAGAATTCTTTTGAAAAAGGTGTGAATTCAATATCTAAATTATTAATAAGAATGATGTTTATTATGCTTCCTATTATTTTGCTAATCAATTTACTAAACAAATCAGATGTGTGGGATTCTATTATTTTTGCTTTGACGATAGCGGTTGGTTTAACTCCAGAGATGCTTCCAGTCATCATGACTTCAACTCTTGCTAAAGGAGCTGTGATGATGAGTAAAGAGAAAACTATCGTAAAGAAACTAAATTCAATACAGACGTTTGGACAAATGGATATTTTATGCACTGATAAGACGGGTACCTTAACCGAAGACAAAGTAATACTAGAAAAATACATGGATTGTTTTGGAAATGAGAATAAAAGAATTTTAAAACATTCATTTTTAAATTCCTATTTTCAAACAGGATTAAAGAATTTAATTGATTTGGCAGTAATATCTAGAGCTGAGAAAGAGCAAATGGGTGGATTAAAAGTAGAATATGAAAGAATTGATGAAATACCATTTGATTTTGTAAGAAGAAGAATGTCTGTTTTATTGCAAGATAAAAAAGGTAAGATTCAACTTATTACTAAAGGTGCCGTAGATGAAGTTATGTCGGTGTGTAAGTATATCGAATGTGAAGATCTCGTTATTGAAATAAACGATGATTTGAAATCAAAAGCATATGAAACATACGAAAAGTATAATAATGAAGGTTTAAGAATAATTGCAGTAGCTCAAAAGAATCATGTTGATTTATCAGATGGATTATCTTTAATTGATGAATCAGACATGGTATTAATAGGCTTTATAGGTTTTCTAGATCCTCCTAAACAATCTGCAAAACAAGCTATCAACGCTTTAAAAGCACATGGTGTTGATACAGTTGTATTAACTGGAGATTCAGAAGGAGTTGCAATTAATGTTTGTAAACAAGTTGGAATTGATGTTTCTAATTGTTTACAAGGTAAGGATGTTGATGAATTAGATGATGAGCAATTGATAGAAAAATTAAAAGATTGTCACTTATTGAGCAAATTATCACCAATTCAAAAACAAAGAGTTGTAAGACTTTTTCAGGAATCTGGACATACAGTAGGGTATATGGGAGATGGTATTAATGATTCTCCAGCTTTAAAACAATCAGATGTTGGTATATCAGTAGATACCGCTGTTGATATCGCAAAGGAAACCGCAGATATAATCCTTTTGGAAAAAGATCTAAATGTTTTAGAAAAGGGCGTAATCAATGGTAGAAAGACATTTACCAATGTTTTAAAGTACATTAAGATGGCTACCAGTGGTAATTTTGGTAATACAATGTCTGTAATAATAGCATCACTATTTTTACCATTTTTGCCTCTTCTTCCAATACATATCTTAATTCAAAACTTATTAAATGATGTTGCTCAAATAGGAATGCCTTTTGACAATGTTGATGAAGACTATATTTCTTTACCTAAAAAATGGGATGAAAAAGATATTCAAAGATTTATGTTTATTTTTGGACCAACAAGCACTATTTTAGATGTGTGTTGCTTTGTAGTGTTGTGGTTTATTATGAAGTATAACAGTATGGAAATGGCTACACTATTTCAAACTGGGTGGTTTACATTTGGTATTGTTTCTCAAACTTTAATCATACATGCGATAAGAACAGATAAAATACCTTTTATTACTAGTAAATCTTCAATACAATTGATGATATCAACATTATTAGTAGTTCTGATTACCTTAATAATTTCGTTTACTGATATTTCATATATATTTAATTTAAGTAAACTTCCACTAGATTATTTAAAATGGTTGATAGTATTATTGATTTTATATGTTTTACTTATTGAAATATTTAAGAGAATCTACATTAAAATAAAAAAACAATGGTTATAATTGAATTCTTTGCTTTGTGTACTTTTTAACAAGATTGTATAATAAACTTAGGTTATTTAGGAGGATGAGAATATGAAGGTATTATTGGCTGGAGCTTTTGGAAATCTAGGTTTTGAAATACTAAAAGCTTTAGTAGATAAGAAATATGATGTTTTGGCAGCCGATTTAAAAGAAAAAGAAAACAATGGTTTGCAAGGAAAATATACTTTTAAAGCAATTGATGCAACTAAATCAGAAACACTAGCTGGTATTTGTGATGGTGCTGATGTAGTTATTACAACCATGGGCCTAACCACATCTTCTAAAACATTTACTGCTTATGATATTGATTATCAAGGTAATTTAAATCTATTAGAAGAAGCAAAGAAAGCTAATGTAAAAAAGTTTAACTATATTTCAGTTATTTCTTGTGATGAACCAGGTGCTGAAAAAGTTCCTATGCTTCATGCGAAATATATGTTTGAACAAAAACTTAAGGAAAGTAACATTGAATATGTAATATATAGACCAACTGGTTATTTCTATGATATTGCAAAAGTATTTAAACCTTATATTGATAAAGGAGAAATGCAATTACTAAAAGGTTATCATGATGTGAAAGCTAATGTAGTTGACTGTCCAGATTTTGCAAATTTCATTGTTGAACATATTAATGATAGTAATGTTACATATAATGTTGGTGGTAAAGAAACATACACTTATGAGCAAATGGCTAAAATGTGCTTTAGAGCTGCTAATAAACCTACAATCATTAAAGATTCTCCAATTTGGATGTTTTCAGTATTAGCTAATCTTCCTAAGATTAAAAAAGAAGGAAGAAAAGATATTATCATGTTTTCTAAATGGACTCTATCACATGATTTAGTAGGTGATACTAAAGTTGGTGAGGCATCATTTGCGAAATATATTGAAGAATATTTTGGAGGTAACAATTGATGTTTAAGTTAGATCCAAGTTATGTAGGTAAAGTTTGGCCAGGTTTTATGTGGACTGTAACATTAGTTGCAGCACTAGGTTGTTGTATGGGATTTAAATCATTTGTATGGTTTATGTCTGTAGGATATGGCTTTGCGGTAATGTGCATAGGTTTATTCCATTTAGTATTTGGCTTAATAAATCATAGTTTGACTATAGCTACTACAATCATGTCAATTTTATTTGTAATTTACGGATATAGATTAGGTGGTTATATTTTAAAAAGAGAATTAACAAACAAAGAATATAAAAAGAAACTAGATGAAACTGGTTCTACAAAAGCTATGCCTATATTTGTATCTTTATTTATGTGGGCATATTCAATGTGGATGTATACTGCACAAACTTCTGCAGTTTCTTATCGTATTATGAATAGAGCCAATGATAATATTTTCGCATGGCTTGGAATTATAATTATGGTTTTAGCTATTATAGGTGAAGCTATTGCGGATAAGCAAAAATCAGATGCAAAGAAAATCAATCCAAAAAGATTCTGTGATACTGGGTTATATAAATATTGTAGATGTCCAAATTATTTTTCAGAGATTATATTTTGGGTTGGTGTAACAGTATCGGGTATAGGTGCTGTTCAAGGTAAACAATGGATTATGGTTTTAATAGCTTTAGCACTAATTACTTTTGTCATGTATAACTCAGCTCAAAGACTTGAACTTAGACATGAAAAAACATATGGCTTAGATAAAGAGTATCAAAAATATTCAGATACAGTACCACTTCTATTTCCATTTACAAAACAATATCATTCAATGAAAGTGTATAGGGATTAATTATGAAACAATCTAGTTTATTAATGGCATTAGTTGATTATATACCAGTATTATTATTCTTTTTAGCAGCTAAGCTAATTTATAATAATCTAAAAAACAAAGTAAACAAAACATTCCTTTATGTATTTGTGTTAGGTGCTTTGATGGTAAATACTGCAGGTTTTTTAAAAGCTTCATACAAATTACTTTATTCATTAAACATAGGTGATTTTATTTGGATGTCTAAACAGATGTTTCCTAATCATTCAATTGGTTTTTTACTTGCGGGACTAGGATTAATACTTGCGGTATTAAAACCAACAAATAATAAAGTATATGCTATTCCAATAGTGGCTTTTGTGAGTATGATGATAATTGGCTTAGGAGCTATGGATGCGGGATTATGTTATATTGCAAGTAAACAAAAAAATAGGAAAGCACTAGTTATGTTTATTGTTTCTTTCTTTTTATCAATGATGATGGGTTATCTATCTTCTAGAGACTTTACTCAAGCATCAATGAATTGGGTTGCTGAAATAGTAAATATATGTGGACAGGTTCTGTTATATTTGGGATGTAAATCATTAGGAAACTTTGAAATGTAATTTTAAAAAAATATATTAATTGTACAAGTATATCTAAAAGGATATACTTTTTATTATGTTTTCATAGATAGTATAATAATATTGTTTATATGGAAGAAAAGATGCTTAAAAGAATATGGTTATTATTTATTAATACCTTTACTATTTCTTTAACTGCAAATTCAGGATATGCAATGTTGGGAGTAATTAAAAACCGTTTTGTAGATAAATACGGTTGGTTTTCAAAAGAAGAAATGGAAGATTATATAGCCCTAGCTCAAAGCTGTCCTGGACCTATAGCTTGTTCATCATCAATGATTATTGGTTATCAAAGTTGTGGTGTTTTAGGCGCTTTAGCTTCTGTATTAGGAGTTATTATTCCTCCTTTTATAATGATGATAATTGTTACTTTCTTCTATACCTTTATTTCTACAAATCAATATGTACGTATCTTTATCAATGGAATGCAAATAGGTGTATGCGCTATGCTTCTTGATGTTGTATTAGGTTTGTTTTCTGGTGTAGTTAAATTTAATAAACTGTTTTATTATGTGATAGTCTTATTATCATTTTTATATGTGAGATTAACAGATTATTCTATATTCTTTTTAGCGTTAATATGTATATTAATTGCTGTAATTAAATCTTTATTAATAAAAAAGGAGGTTGATAATAGATTATGATTTCTTTATTTGAGATCTTCCTTAGTTTTATTAAGATAGGATTATTTGCTTTTGGTGGCGCTTATGCAGTAATTCCTTTAATCGAAGAAGAGATGGTTAATACTACTGCTTGGATGAGTTTTAAAGAGTTTTCTGATTTAGTGGCAATTGATGAATTAACTCCAGGACCAATCATCGTTAATTCTTCAACGTTCATTGGTATGAAACTTGCAGGAATTCCTGGGGCTATAGTAGCAACATTATCTTGTGTAGTTCCTGGATGTATAATTGCCTTAATACTTATATATCTTTATAAAAAATATAAAGAAATACCAGTAATATCAGAAACTATCAAAGTTTTAAAGTGCATGTCTGTTGCTTTAATATTTTCAGTACTATTAAAAATGTTTATGAATGTTGTATTTAATAGTGAAACACTTTCTTTAACAAACATAAATTACTTCACAATAATATTGATGATTATATGTTTTTATCTATTAAAAAAATATAAGACCAATCCTTTATTTATAATGCTTGTATGTGGTCTTATAAATTTATTAATTTCATTTATTCTTTAGAAACTCTGAAATAAATTCAGGATCAAAATCTATTTTAAATCCTGAAGGAATCATTTCTAATTCAAATCTATTAGCTTCAATTGCTTCACCATCAATATTAGCTTTAAATGTTTCATCAGCTGATATCACAAGTTTATTAGTTGTAAATGATTTAAGTGCAGGATTTTTTAAATGACCGGCATTTTTCATAGAAAGAATAATACTAGCTATTTTCACTTTGTTTAATCTATCTACTAAAAATACATCAAATACCCCATCATCATATTTACTATTTGGAGATACTTTATAACCACCACCATAGTATTTCGCATTAGCTACAATTATAGTTGTGAAGTCTTGTTCAATTACTTTATCATCAAATTCAACTCTCATTTTTCTTCCTTTATAAGTTAAAAAATGATGAATAACACCTGCATTATATCTCATAGATTCAGGTATTAATTTGTTATGAATATATCTATCATCATTTGCGATATCTGCATCTATTCCAAAACAAGAAACATTAATAAAATATCGATCATTAATTCTTATAACATCTATATTGTGTATACCGCTTTTTAAGTCTTCTAGATTAGCACGATAAAAATCATTTCCTGTCCCATAAGGGATGTAAGAAAGAGTATTATTTGTACCCATTATATCGTTTAATACTAAATTAATTGAGCCATCACCACCTATGGCAGTTATTATATCTTCGCTATATTTAAATCTTTCTTTTAATTTATATACATCATCTAATGTCTCGTTTATAACTATTTCATAATCACGATTAAACTTTTCTGAAATTAATCTAAGTTTTTCAACAATCTTATTTGTACGCTCCTTAAAATTAAATCTGTTTACTATATATACATATTTCATATATATAATTATAAAACATAATAACCTAGAAAATGTTATAGTTATTTCATAAGAAGATATGAAATTATTACAAGATAGAATTCAGAAACAAGGAAAGATTTTAAAAGGAAATGTCTTAAAAGTAGATATGTTTTTAAATCATCAAATTGATACTAAGCTACTTGATGAAATAGGAAAAGAGTTTTATAAATTATTTAAAGATAAAAAACCAAACAAGATTTTAACAATTGAATCTAGTGGTATTGCGATAGCTGTTGCTTGTGCAAGATATTTTGATTTCATACCTGTAGTCTTTGCTAAAAAGTTTACTGCGACAAACTTATCTAAAGATGTATATTCTTCCCTTGAACATTCATATACTAAAAACGATGATTACAATATTCAAGTATCTAAAGAATATTTAAATGAAAATGATAATGTACTAATAATTGATGATTTTTTAGCCAATGGAGAAGCTATGAGTTCTTTAATAGATATCTGTAAACAAGCTAATAGCCAAATAGCAGGCTGTGGTGTAGTGATATGTAAGACATATCAAAACGGAGAAAATAGAATAAAAGATCTTGGTTATGATGTTAAGTCACTAACTAGGATTAGAAAGATTGATGAGAAAGGAAATATAGAATTTGATTAATTATGTTCAGAGAATTAGTTCGTAAAAAACAAGCATTAGATACTAAAGAATGTATAGAAATATTAAAGAACGAGAAAAGGGGAGTTTTATCTGTTTTGGGAGATGATGACTACCCATATGGGATGCCTTTAAATCATTATTACAATGATGAAGATGGTTATTTATATTTTCATAGTGGAAAACATGGACATAAAGTAGATTCTTTTATTAAACATAATAAAGCTTCTTATTGTGTATATGATCAAGGATATAGAAAAGAAAACGATTGGGCACTGAATATTAAAAGTGTAATTGTTTTTGGAAAGATAGAAATAATAAATGATGAACATACAATATATGACATAGCACGTAAGCTTAGCTATAAGTTTACAAACGATGAAAAATATATTGAAGAAGAAATTAAGAATTCTGGTAAGGCAACATTAATGTTTGTGTTAAAACCAGAATATATAACAGGAAAATTAGTTAATGAATCATAAAAGATAATTATATGTTTTGTCACATTTATCTAAGCTTAACTTATCATATGCGCCTTTTAAAAAGGTGTGAAAGTTTCCAAAATTCACATCGTTATCTTTACATATTTTATATCTACTTATTCTTTTTTTACTTAATAAATCTATAATTCTCTTATGATATGCTTTCTTTAAACTGCTGTCACTTTTGTTTTCGTTAAGATAATTATAATAAGCTATTACTGCTTTACTTTGTTCTGTTGTAAGTTCATTAATAAAGGAGTCCATATCTTTAAAATTCTTTATATAAACAGCTAGCTATCTAGCTGTTTTGAGTTCTTAAAATATAGTTTATACAATTATATTTTACAAATCTCTTATTATTGCAGAATGCGATAATGCTTATTAGTTAATAAAAAAAGATATGGAAAAGTTAAACATTAATGCAACGATCAAATCTAGCATAATGCATATAAAATAAAAGTATATCAAGCTTGTTTAAATCTAGATTGTGCATATAAAACAGACGAATTAATGCAAATAGGAAATGATTGTAAAATAATACTAAGAATACACAAAAGAAATTCAAATATGGCATTTAGTTCGCCAATATTCATTAGAAAGAAATAGGAGGAGAAAAAAATGGGTTTTAAAAAAGGTTTTTTATGGGGAGGAGCTACTGCTGCTAATCAATTAGAAGGAGCATGGAATTTAGATGGTAGAGGTCCAGCCTTAACAGATGTAACAACAGGAGGAACTGCTACTGAAGCTAGAAAAATAACTTATATTGATAAAGATGGTAATCCTGGTACTTTAACTAGACTTGAAAAATTACCAGAAGGTGCACACTATGCAGTATTAGATGATTATTTATATCCAAATCACGATGGTATTGATTTTTATCATCACTATAAAGAAGATATTGAGTTGTTTGCGGAAATGGGTTTTTCAGTATTTAGAATGTCTATTTCTTGGTCAAGAATATATCCTACAGGATTAGAAGAAGAACCTAATCAAAAAGGTATTGAGTTTTATAGAAATGTATTTAATGAATTAAGAAAACATAATATTGAACCACTTGTAACTATTTGGCATTTTGACACTCCACTATATTTAGAAGAAAAATTAGGTGATTGGAAGAATAGAGAATTAATTCCTTTATTTGTGAAATTTGCGAAGACATGTTTTACAGAATTTAAAGGATTAGTTAAGTATTGGTTAACATTTAATGAAATTAATAATACGATTAATTTCTTACCTGATAATATGCCTGATGAGTATTTCCAAGAAGCTTATCAACACCTTCATAATCAATTTGTGGCATCTGCTAAGGCAGTAAAAATTGGTCATGAAATTGATCCAGAAAACAAAATTGGTTGTATGATTTGTGGTATCACATATTATCCTCATACAGATGATCCTAAAGATATTTTGTTGAATAGATATAAATGGGAAAAGGGAATCTTCTATTGTGGAGATGTTCAATGTTTTGGTAAGTATCCAACATATGCCCAAAAGTTGTGGGATGAACATAATGTAAAATTAGATATTACTGAAGATGATATACAATCCTTAAAAGAAGGTACAGTTGATATCTATACATTCTCTTATTATATGTCGATGTCTGTAACTACTCATCCAGTTGAAGATGAAACTGCAGGTAATATGGTAAGAGGTGGTATCAAGAATCAATATTTGACATATTCTGATTGGGGTTGGGCATCAGATCCTGATGGATTACAGTACTATCTAGAAATGATTTATGATCGTTATGAAAGACCATTGATGGTTGTAGAAAATGGCTTAGGTGCATATGACAAGGTTGAAGAAGATGGTTCAATTCATGATGATTACCGTATTGATTATTTAAGAAAACATATCAAAACAATGAAAAAGGCTGTAGATAATGGTGTTGATCTTTGGGCTTATACTACTTGGGGACCAATCGATTTAGTATCTGCAGGTACTGGTGAAATGAGAAAGAGATATGGATTTATTTATGTTGATAAACATGATGATGGTTCTGGCACAATGGCTAGAAGTAAAAAAGACTCATTCTATTGGTATAAGAAAGTAATAGAAAGTAATGGTGAGGATTTAGACTAATAGATAAAAGATCTAATGTGTTATATTTTGTTGCTGATTGAATGTTATAGTTGCACATGAAAATGTGAATTATGAAAACCCTTTGTGTGTTACTAGTAAATGGAGCTTCTTAAACCGATCACACCCTCATCATAAAGATGTAAGGTAAAAGAAAAGGTCTATTCATAAGTGGATAGACCTTTTTTGTTTTAAAAGATTAACCTAATAGTTTGTTTACTAGAGTTTGTACTTCAGTGAAGTCATATCCAGCTTCTTTTAGTTTTTGTTTTCTTTCTTCACCATTGCCCCATTTGCCTTGAATAACTTCTTTAGCTA